>CAMHRJ010000023.1 GCA_946187475.1 uncultured Clostridia bacterium
AAGCTTTTGGAATTCATCAGCAGAACCGACCATGCTGTCGGTTCTGCTTTTTGCGTTTCCGGGTTTGACGATGTTTGGAAATGCCGGTATAATGAAGAAAAACGAACCGACAGGAGGTCATCATGAAGCTGATGCATCTTTCCGACCTGCATCTGGGCAAGCGGGTGAACGGCTTTTCCATGCTCCCGGATCAAAAATATATCCTGGAGCAGATTCTCGCCCTGGCCGCCTCGGAACACCCGGAGGCGGTGCTCATCGCCGGCGACGTCTACGACAAATCTGTCCCATCGGCGGAGGCTGTGGAGCTGCTGGACGACTTCCTCTGCCGTCTGGCCGCTCTGGAGACCACGGTGCTGGTCATCAGCGGCAACCATGACTCGCCGGAGCGGCTTGCCTTCGGTGCCAGGCTCATGGCAGCGAAAGGAGTCCATATCTCCCGGGTCTATGACGGCGTTCTCGAGCCCGTAACCCTTACGGACGAGCACGGCCCGGTGCGGTTCTGGCTTCTTCCTTTTGTGAAGCCCGCCCATGTGCGGCGTTATTTCCCCGATGCGGAGATCGGGGACTACACCGACGCCCTGCGCACGGTCATCGAAGGCCTTCCGATGGATACAGCCCAGCGCAACGTGCTCCTGGCCCACCAGTTCGTCACCGGCGCCGAGCGCACGGAGTCCGAGGAGCTCTTCGTAGGCGGCACGGAAAACGTGGACGCCTCGGTGTTCGACGGCTTTGATTACGTGGCCCTGGGCCACCTCCACGGCCCGCAGAGCGTGGGTCGTGCGACGATCCGATACTGCGGCACTCCGCTGAAATACTCCTTCTCCGAGGCAAATCAAGCCAAGTCCGTCACCATGATCGACCTGGGGGAGAAGGGCAGTGTCGAGCTCCGCTCCCTTCCGCTGACACCCCTGCGGGACCTCCGGGAGATTCGAGGCAGCTATGACGAGATCACTGCCCTGGACTTCTACTCCGGCACCGCCAGGGAGGATTACCTGCATATCACCCTGACGGACGAGGAGGACGTGCCCAACGCCATCGGCCGCCTGCGGACGATCTATCCCTACCTGATGAAGCTGGACTATGACAACCGCCGCACCCGCTCCGACGCCAGCCTCTGGGAACTGGAGGCCGCCGAGCGACGACAGCCCATGGAGCTGCTGGAGGACTTCTACCGCCAGCAAAACGGCGCAGAGCTTTCCGACGCCCAGCGATCCTACGCCGCAGACTGCATCCGCGAGATTTGGGAGGAGGGAGCAGACGCATGAGACCGCTGACCCTGACCATGTCCGCCTTCGGCCCCTATGCCGGAGACCAGTCTCTTGATCTCAGCCAGCTTGGCCGGGGCGGACTCTACCTGATCACCGGCGACACCGGCGCCGGCAAGACCACCATCTTTGACGCCATCACCTTTGCCCTCTATGGCGAGGCCAGCGGCACCGTCCGGGAGCCGGCTATGCTCCGCTCCCAGTACGCCGCGCCGGAGACACCCACCTTTGTGGAGCTGACCTTCCAGCACGGCGGCGAGACCTATACCATCCGCCGGAACCCCACCTACCAGCGGCCTGCCCGCCGGGGGAGCGGCATGACTTCCGAAAGCGCCTCCGCCCAGCTGACCCGCCCGGACGGCAGCATTCTCACCAAGCCCAAAGAAGTGGACGCCGCCATCCGCGGCCTCATGGGGGTGGACCGGCAGCAGTTTTCCCAGATCGCCATGATCGCTCAGGGGGACTTCCAGAAGCTCCTGCTTTCCGATACCCGCCAGCGGCAGAAGATCTTCCGGGACATCTTCAAAACCGAACCCTTCGAGCGGCTGCAAAAACGCTTTAAGCAGGACGCGGACGACCAGCACAAGACCTTCGAGGCCCTGTCCGCCCAGGTGAAGCAAGAACTAGACACGCTCCTTCCGGAAACAGATCGCCCCGCAGCGCCCCGGGAGACTCTGCCCATGGCAGAGGCGAAACAGACGGAAAACCAGACGGAATTCGACGAGATTCAGAAGCAGCTGGAAGCTCTGAACGACGCCCTGCAGACCATCGACCGGCAGCTGGGCAGGGCCTCCGAACAGGCCCAGGCCCGAGCAGACCTCCAGACCGCCCAAACCGAGCTGGAGCAGCAGACGCCGGAGATTCAGCGCCTGACGGCGGCATTGGCTGCGGAAGACGCCCGCAAGCCGGAACTGGAGGCCCACCGGGCCCGGATTGCCGCCCTCGAGGCCTGGCTGCCGGACTATCAGGCCCTCACGAACCTCCAGTCCCAGGCGAAGGAACAGGAAAACGCACTGGCCGAACAGGAAGCTGCCCAAGCGGCCCTGCAAGCCGAGTATGACACCGCGCAAAATGTACTGGACAAAGACCGCAGCCGTCTCGCAGAGCTGGGCGAGCCCGGGGAGACCATCCTCCGCCTGACCGCAGAGCGAGAGGAATTCCGGCGGCTCTCCGACCGGCTGAAAGCATATGAGACCGCAAAGACTGAGCTGGAAAAGCTGGAATCCGCCCTGGCGGATGCACAGACGGCGTTCACCACTGCCTTCCGGCTGTCCCAGCAGGAGCAGCAGACCTACGATGCCATGCATGCCGCCTTCCTTCACGAGCAGGCGGGGGTGCTGGCAGCCCTGCTGGAGGAGGGACAGCCCTGCCCGGTTTGCGGATCTGTTCACCATCCCGCCCCGGCGGCCCTGTCCGAGGTCGCGCCCACGGAAGCAGCGCTGAAGCAGCAGAAAACCAAAGCCAACCAGGCCCAGGAGAAAGCAGACAATGCCAGTCGTGCCTCCGCCGTGGCCAAAGAAAAGCGGGACGCGAAGGCGGAAGCCCTCCAGCAGATAGAAAGTGACCTCCCGGCGGCAAGCCTCCCGGAAACCGAGGCAAAGATCGCCGCCCTCGACGCCGAAATCGAGGCCGCAGAAGCCCTGCAGACAGAAAAGCAAACGCTTTCCGCCAGACTCCCGGAGCTTCAGGCAGCCCAGCAGACGCGGGAAAGCGCCCTCCATGCCGGAGAGACTGCGCTGGCCGGTCTTCGCGCAGCCCTGGTTGCCCGGCGGGAGCAGATCGCCCGGCAGACCCAGCGCCTGCCCTATCCCACCGAGGCGGAGGCCCAGACCGAGATCCACGACCGCCAGGCCGTCCTCACCCAGGCGGAGGAAGACCACCGTTCGCTGGAACGGCAGCTCGCCGAGTCCCGGGAGCGCAAAGCCGCTCTGGAGGGCCGCATCCGCCAGCTGACGGAGCAGCTCTCCGACGCCCGGGAGATCGACGCAGAGGCTCTGACAGTTCAGCGGCAGGAGACCGAGGCGGAGCGGGACGCGCTGCAGCAATTGCAGACGGACCTGCACACCCGTCTGACCCTCCAGGCCCAAACCCTCACGGCGCTGAAAACGGATTTGGCGGCGCTGGAGCAGGCCGAAACACGGCTCAAGTGGCTCTCGGCCCTCTCCGATACCGCCAATGGCTCTCTCACCGGCAAGGAAAAGCTGGCGCTGGAGACCTTCGTCCAGGCGGCGTTCTTCGACCGGGTCCTGGCCCGGGCCAACTGCCACCTGCTCATGATGTCCGCCCGGCAGTACGAGCTGCGCCGCCGTCGGGATTCTGCGGACAACCGCAGCCAGACCGGTCTGGAGCTGAATGTGGTGGACCACTACAACGGCACCGAGCGCAGCGTGAAAAGCCTCTCCGGCGGCGAGACCTTCCAGGCGTCTCTGTCTCTGGCTCTGGGCATGTCCGAGGAGATCCAGGCCAGCGCCGGCGGCGTGCGCATGGACGCCATGTTCGTGGACGAGGGCTTCGGCTCTCTGGACGGGGAGGCCCTGAATGCCGCGGTGCAGACTCTGGCCAGCCTCTCCGACGCCAACCGTCTGGTAGGCATCATCTCCCATGTGGAGGAGCTGCAGCAGAAGATCGACCGGCAGATCGTCGTCACCAAAGACAAATCCGGCGGCAGCCGGGCGGAGCTGCGCATTATTTAAAAAGTAAAACACCCTGAAGCCATCGCTTCAGGGTATTTTCCTGTGTGCCCGCTTATTTCGCTGCAGCGCCGATGGAGATCTCCCGGCACTTGCCGGCGCCGAAGCGCTGCTCCATGCCTGCCCGGTAAGCGGGGAAGAACTCCGCCGGCACTACGGCCTGTACGCTTCCGGCGAAGCCGCCGCCATGGACGCGCCAGCCGCCCACATCGTGGAGCAGCTCGGCCGCCAGCTTGAGACCCTGCTCCAGCCGGTCGTCGCCTCTGGGAGAGCGGATGTTCTGCAGCAGGGATTCGGAGCTGAAGCCGGAACCCTTCATCAGGGCGATGTAAGACTCCAGATCGCCCTTCTCCAGCGCCTCCGCCATGGCGGGCACAATGCGCTGCTCGCTGAAAAAGTGCGCCGCCCGCAGCACGGCCAGCCGGTCGTCGAAGGGGGTGAACTCCGTCAGGAAATGGTGCTCCGGCACCTGAGACAGCAGCTCCTTGCCGAAGTGCCGGGCCACGCTGCGCATATCCGCCGGAATGGCTGCGTAGTCCTCGGTGAGTCCGGCGTGGCTGCCGCCGGTGTCCGTCAGAGAGAGGATGCAGCCCATGGCCTCGAAGCTTGCGTGGATGGGGCGAATCTCCATAGTTGCGAAATCCACATAGATGATCCCGCCCATGGAGCAGGCCAGCTGGTCCATGAGCCCCGAGGGCTTTCCGAAGTGGAGATTTTCCGCCTCCTGACCGATCTGGGCCAGCTCCACCGGGGTAAACTTCTCGCTGTTGCAAAGGGCGTTCCAGATGCGCCCCACCAGAATCTCAAAGGCCGCCGAGGAGGACAGTCCGCCGCCCTCGGGCAGGGTGGAGGTGAGACGGGCACCAAAGCCGCAAACGCTACCGCCGCGCTTCTGCATGGCCGCCGCCACGCCGCGCACCAGCGCCGCCGAGGTGCCGATTTCCTCCGGGCGGGGAGCGGTATCCGTCAAATCCACCTCGAAGGCCGGATAGCCCTCGGACTCGACCCGCACCAGCAAATCCGCCCGGCGCTCCACCTGGGCCGTGATGCCCAGATCCACCGCCGCGGCCAGTACGCGCCCATTCTGGTGATCGGTATGATTGCCGGCCAGCTCCGTGCGGCCGGGTGCAAAGAATGTCTGCATATCGTTCTCCTTTGATGCATTCACAGAGAAACTGCCAAGGGAAATGCGGGATTGCCCTTGGCAGATGGATTCATACGCGGGAATAGGGCTTCTTCTCCTTGGGAGTGGGGAAGGCCAGCACCGCAACCTGACGCTCGGTGTCCTCGGTGACGGTCATGCCTGTGGTATCGTAGACCTTCACAGGCCTGTCAGAGAAGTCGTCAAAGGCCTCGGTGAACTCCTCCCGCTTCCACAGACGCCAGTTGCTGTGGCCCTCGGCGTTGAAGTGCATGGGGATGCACACCCGGGGCGCGATCTTCTCCGTGAGGAAAAAGGCCGCCTGGGGCTCGATCACCTGAAAACCGCCGGTGGGAATCATCAGGACATCGCAGCCCTTCATGATCTCAATCTGCTCCGGCGTAGGGCTCACGCCGATGTCGCCCAGATGCACCACGCGCAGCTTGCCGGTGTCCAGAATGTGCACGGTGTTCATGCCGCGCATCCGGCCCTTCAGCGGGTCATGATAGGTGTCCAGGGTGGAGATGGTGAAGGGGGAAGTCTTGCCGCTGCGCAGCTTCACGCCTTCGCGGTAGTTGTGGTCCCGGTGGTCATGGCTGATGAGCACCTCGTCGGCCTCCAGATCGATGTCGGGAAACGCGGTGCCGCAGCTGCCGGGCTGGAAGGGGTCGATGACGACGGTGTAGCCGTCCTCGGTGATTTCAAAGCAGGATTGTCCGTGCCAGATGATTTCCATATGGATAAGCTCCTTGTTTAATTTTTCTCATTCTACAATGTTTTTCAACAATAGTCAATGAAAATCGTGTAAATTTGCGCCCTTGTGATTCGACGAAATCTATGCTAAAATAAATCGCTATGAATACGAATTTTGAAACCAGTTTTCTCAAGGCGCGGCGCCGGTTTATTGAGGCGCATTTCCAGCGCCTGAACCCCATGCAGCGTGAAGCGGTCCTCACCACCGAGGGGCCGCTGCTTTTGCTGGCCGGCGCCGGCAGCGGCAAGACCACTGTGCTGATCCACCGCATCGCGAATCTGCTGCAGTTTGGCCGCGGCGCCGACACCGACGAGATTCCGGAGTCCGCCGATGAAGCGACCATCGAGCTTCTGGAGCGCTGCGCAGGATACCCCAATGACCCGGACTACGCCGCAGCCTGCGCGGCGGCAGCTTACGGCAGGGTGGACCCCTGGCGGATCATCGCCATCACCTTCACCAACAAAGCCGCCGGCGAGCTGAAGGACCGGCTGGAGACCATGCTGGGCGCCCAGGCCGCGGACATCTGGGCCTCCACGTTCCACTCCGCCTGTGTGCGCATCCTGCGTCGGGACGCGGAGCGGCTGGGTTATCCCTCCAGCTTCACGATCTACGACACCTCCGACAGCCAGAGCGTCATGAAGCACATCATCAAGGACTTCAACCTGGATGAGAAGATGTTCCCTTATCGGGCGGTGCTCTCGGAGATCAGCCGGGCCAAGGACGCCGGTCTCACGCCGGAGCAGTATCTGGCCCGGGCCAACGCCGCAGGCGACGTGCGCAAAAAGCGCATCGGCGAGCTCTATCAGGAGTATTGGAAACGTCTCTTCGCCGCCGGAGCCATGGACTTCGACGACCTCATCTACAATGCCGTCCGGGTGCTGGAGGACTTTGCCGAGGTGCAGGAGTTCTGGCAGCGGAAGTTCCAGTATGTGCTCATCGACGAGTATCAGGACACCAACAACCTCCAGTACCGTCTTTCGGCGCTGCTTGCCGGCGGCTGGGGCAACATTTGCGTGGTGGGAGACGATGACCAGAGCATCTACAAATTCCGCGGCGCCACCATCGAGAACATCCTCAGCTTCGAGAATCAATACAAAAACGCCCGCACCATCCGTCTGGAGCAGAACTACCGCAGCACCGGCCACATCCTGAACGCGGCCAACCACGTTATCGCCAACAACTTGGGCCGGAAAGGGAAGACCCTCTGGACCAAGGCCGAGCAAGGCGACCCGCTGACGCTGTACATTGCCCAGAACGAAAACGAGGAGGCCCAGTATGTGGCCGCCCGGATTCTGAACGCCCGAGCCCTGGGTGAAAACTTCCGGGACCACGCGGTGCTCTATCGCATGAACGCCCAGTCCAACCAGATGGAGTATGCCTTCAAGCGCAGCGGCATCCCGTACCGGATCATCGGCGGCACCCGCTTCTTCGATCGGGCCGAGGTCAAGGACATGCTGGCCTATCTCTGCGTGATCCAGACCCCGGAGGACGACCTGCGCCTGAGCCGCATCATCAACAATCCGCCCCGGGGCATCGGCGCCAAGAGCATCCAGACCGCTCAGGAGCTGGCAAACGAGCTGAACATCTCGCTCTACTCCGTGGTCAGCCGTGCCGACGAATTTCCGGCGCTCCAACGGGCCAGCATGCGTCTGCGGCAGTTTGCCATCCTCCTGGAGGAGCTGCGGGAGGCTGCCAAGACCATGGCCCCGGATGAGCTCTACGACCTGGTGCTGGAAAAGACCGGCTATCTCAAAATGCTCCTGGAGAAGAACACCCAGGAGGACATCGCCCGGTCCGAGAACGTGCAGGAGCTGAAAACCAACATCGTCAACTACATGCGCGAGAGCGAAAATGCCACCCTCGCCGGATTCCTGGACGAGGTGGCCCTCTATACGGACATCGACCAGCTGGACCGCTCGGCGGACATGGTCACCATGATGACCATGCATGCGGCCAAGGGCCTGGAGTTTCCCACGGTCTTTGTCATCGGCTGCGAGGAAGGCATTTTCCCCGGTGTCCGCGTCATCGGCGAACCCGACGAGATGGAGGAGGAGCGCAGACTCTGCTATGTGGCCATGACCCGGGCCAAGAAAAAGCTCTATCTCACCTGTGCCCGCCAGCGTATGCTCTTCGGCCGCACCACCTCCAATCTGGAGAGCCGCTTCCTGGAGGAAATCCCGGAGGAGGACCTCAACCGTTCGGAGTCCAGGCCCCGCCGGGAGGAGAGCAGCTTCTCCGGCTTCGGCAGCTCCGAGGGCTACAGCGGCGGCTATTCCCGCGATTCCTATTCCGTCCGCCGTCCGCAGCCCCGGCAGCCTGCCCAGCCCCGCCGGAGCGTGACGCCGCCAAAGCCTCAGCAGAACGCCGGACCGGACTTCAAGCTGGGCGACACTGTCAACCACCGGGCCTTCGGCAAGGGCGAGATCACCAAGGTCACGCCCATGGGCGGCGACGCCCTGCTGGAGATCACCTTCGAATCCGCCGGCCTCAAGCGCCTGATGCTCCGGGCGGCCAAGCAGTTTATGACCAAGGAGTCCTGAGCCGGTGAAGCGCGACAAACACGCCATCGGCCTGCTGGCGCTCTTCGGCTGCACCCTGATCTGGGGCACCTCCTTCGTGATTTTGAAAAACGCTCTGGACAGCGTTCCCACCCTCTGGATCCTGGCCATCCGCTTTTCCGGCGCTGCGCTGCTGATGGCGCTGATCGGCTGGAAGAGGCTGAAGCGGCTGAATCGCAGCTACTGGCGCGGCGGCGCTCTCATGGGCCTGTTCCTGGCGGCTGCCTACATCGTCCAGACCTACGGTCTGGTCTACACCACGCCGGGGAAGAACGCCTTTCTCACGGAGACCTACTGCGTGCTGGTGCCCTTCCTCTGGTGGGCTATCCGAAGGGCTCCGCCGGACCGTTATAACCTGATCGCGGCGGTGATCTGCCTCGTGGGCATCGGCCTGGTCTCCCTCACGGAGGGACTCGCCATCGGCTTTGGGGACGCCGTGACCCTGGGCTGCGGCCTGTTCTACGGCCTGCATATTATCGCCACGTCTCTGTCGGTGGAGGGGAAGGACCCGCTGCTTTTGAGCTTTGTCCAGTTTCTTACCGGCACCGTGGTCTGTCTGGTGCTTGCGCCCTTTGCCGAGCCTTTTCCCGCTGCCGTTCCGGCGGCAGCCTGGTGGCGCATCGGCTATCTCTGCGTGGCCTGCACGGGGCTGAGCTTCCTGCTCCAGACCCTGGGCCAGAAGTATACCCCGCCGTCGGAGGCCTCCATCCTCCTGACGCTGGAGAGTGTCTTCGGGGTCATTTTCTCCGTGCTCTTCTACCACGAGCGGCTGAGTCTTCGGGTGGTGAGCGGCTTTGTGCTGATCTTCATGGCCATCCTGATCTCGGAAACCAAGCTGGAATTCTTTCATCGCAAAAAAAGATGACTCCCGATCTCGGGAGTCATCTTTTTCAGGTATAGATTCGTTTTACTCTCGGCGACAGGGCAGAGGTGAGACCGCAGCCCTCGTCATCGTTGATCAGCGCGGCCTGGGCCTGGGCGCTCAGGAAGTTGCCGCTGCCGTCATAGCCGAAGAAGGTGACCTCGTCGCCGATGGCGCAGTCGATGCCGGTCACGTCGATCATGCATTGGTCCATGCAGCAGACCAGCAGATGCCCGTGCTTTCCGCCCACCAGCACCGGGGCCCGGACCTTGAACAGGTCCTGATGGAGCCCGTCGCCGTAGCCCACGCCCACGGTGGCGATCATGGCGTCCTGCTTCAGCGTCACAGCTCCGTTGTAGCCGATGCGGTCGCCGGCCTTGCGCTGCTTCAGACTGGTGATGTAGCTGCGCCAGCTGGCAGCCTCCTTCACGTCGCAGAGCGGGTGCTCCGTGCGGTCCATGAAGAGCCTGCGCCCGATGCGCACGGCGTCCAGATGGAACTGGGGATAGAGCTCCGAGGCAGCGGAGTTGGACATGTGCCGCTGCTCTACCGGCACGCCCAGGCCCTCCAGAGTCTGCAGCGCCTCCAGATACAGCGCGTACTGTGCCTCAGAACGAATCAGGTCCTCTGCGTCAGAGAAGTGGGAATAGACCCCGGTGAGATCGAGGGCGTCCGCGTTCTGGTGATATTCCTCCGCGAAGGCAGCCAGCTCGTGGGGCTCCAGACCGATTCGGTGGAGTCCCGCGTCGATCTTCACCTGGAGCTTCGCTTTCTTCCCGATCTTCCGGGCAGCCTCCGCCAGTTCAGCGGCGAAGCCCAGCCGCCCGCAGGTCAAAGTCAGGTCCGCTTCCACGGCCGAATCCATCTGGAAGGGGAGGGCGGCGCTCATGATCAGAAGCTCCCGGTCATTGCCTGCCGCCCGGAGGGCCAGACCCTCGCTGACGTGAGACAGGGCAATGCAGCGAATTTCCGGCAGTGTACACAGCACCGCGGCCACCGGCGCCATGCCCAGACCGTAGGCGTCATCCTTCAGCACCGGAATCAGCTCCGCGCCGCCCAGACTCGCCAGGATGGCCCGGGCGTTTCCCAGCAGGGTGCCGGTGTCAACCTCAATATACGAATTATTCATCGAAATATTCATTTTCATGCAGTCATTCCATCTCCAGAGTATCCCCGCGCTGCCATGCGGGAGCACAGGGACTTCATTATAGTCTATTTTTCCAGCAGTTGCAAGGGAAATTTTCAATAATTGAAACCTGCATCCGACGACATTCTTCTTATGAAACCATAACAAAAAGGACCCTCACGATTGTGTGAAATTTGAATTTTTATCTATTGACAATGCATAAAATACGTTGTATACTCGCTTTGTTCCCAAGCAAAAACTGTTTTTTGAGGAGAAAAATCATGAAAAAGTATGTATCCCTTCTTCTGGCGCTGGTCATGGTCTTCGCTCTGACGGCCTGCGGTTCCAGCTCCAGCTCCAATGCCGGCAGCGCCGCTGCTGAGCCTGCTGCCGAGTCCGAGACCCTGGTCTTCGGCACCTCCGCTGACTACGCTCCCTTCGAGTTCATGTATCCTGACGAGAACGGCGACCTGGTTTACGGCGGCGTTGACGTCTCCGTTGCCCAGTACATTGCCGACTACACCGGCAAGGAACTCCAGATCGAGAACATGGGCTTTGACTATCTGCTGGCCTCCCTGCAGAAGGGCGACTTCGACATGGTCATCGCGGCCATGGAGGCCACCGACGAGCGTCTCGAGAGCGCCGACTTCTCCGATCCCTACTACACCGACTATCCGCCCATGGTGCTGGTCCGCGCTGCGGATGCTGACAAGTTCACCTCCACCGATTCCTTTGACGGCCTCTCCGTCGGCGCTCAGACTGCCACCACCAAGGAAGGCATCGTCAACGAGGATCTCACCGGCGCGCAGCTGGTCAGCCTGCAGAACGTGAACGATCTGGTCAACCAGCTGGTCAACGGCAAGATCGACGCCGTGGTTCTGGACGGCGCCGTGGCCATGCAGTTCGCCGCCACCAACGATGAGCTGGTGGTCGCCGATGTGGATCTGGGCGAAGCCTATCCCTACTGCGTCGCCGTTGCCAAGGGCGACCCCAAGGGCCTGCTGCCCGGCATCAACGCCGCCATCGCGGACATGATCGCCAACGACAAGGTCACCGAGTTCGTGGAGCTCGCCGACTCTCTGGGTGATGTGGCCGTTGAGGTCAGCGCCGACTAAGCCGCACTGCTTACCTGAATCCAAAACGTGCAAAACCTGAAAAGGCTTTGCACGTTTTTGAACATGTAATCTTAAATTGAGAGGAGGCCGTCATCATGTGGTGGAGCAATCTGTTTACAGACATGAGCAAGGCCAGCTTTTTTAATTTCTCGTTCCTGCCGAAGTACGGCGCGTTTTTCGTGCAGGGCATCGAATATACGCTGCTGCTGGCGGTGGTATCCGTTGCGCTGGCCGTGATTCCCGCATTGCTGCTGGCCCTGATGCGCCTGAGCAAGAGCAGAATCGTCAAGGGCATCTCCGGCGCTTACATCGCGCTCTTCCGCTCCACGCCCCTGCTGGTGCAGCTGTCCATCATCTATTTCGGCCTCTTCGGCGTGATCAACATCCCCCGGTTCAATCTCTTCGGTTTCGTGGACCTGAGCCGCTTCATCCCCGGCGTGGTGGCTCTGGCGCTGAACTCCTCGGCCTACGTGGCAGAGATCTTCCGCGCAGGCATTCTCGCCGTGGATGCCGGCCAGATGGAGGCCGCTCGTTCTCTGGGCCTTTCCAAGTGGGACGGCATGCGTCTGGTGGTGCTGCCCCAGGCCATCAAGAACGTCCTGCCAGCCCTGGCAAACGAGATCGTCACCATGGTCAAGGAGAGCTCCATCTGCTCCATGCTGGGCATGGCGGAGCTGATGTTCGGCGCGAAGGCCGTGGCCTCGTCCACCTACATCACCCTGGCGCCCTACACCCTGGCCGCGCTGATTTATTTCTGTATCAACTTCCCGGCCTCCAAGGCCATCGAAGCCATCGAAAGGAGGATGCGCCGTGGCGACAAGCAGTAACGAGATCATCCGTGTGGAGAGCATCTCCAAGCACTTCAACGACGGCGCCGTCAAGGCCCTGGACGACTGCAGCCTGACCATTCATCAGGGCGAGGTCGTGGCCATCATCGGCCCCTCCGGCTCCGGCAAATCCACCTTCCTGCGCTGTCTGAACCTGCTGGAAGTTCCCACCTCCGGCAAGGTCATCTTCGACGGCGTGGACATCTGCGATGAAAAGGTGGACCTGGACCTCCACCGCCGGAAGATGGGCATGGTCTTCCAGCACTTCAACCTCTTTCCCAACATGACGGTGAAGAAGAACATCACCCTGGCCCCGGTGCGTCTGAAGCTCAAGACCCAGGCCGAGGCGGACAAAGTCGCCATGCAGCTTCTGGAGCGCGTGGGCCTGCCGGACAAGGCGGACACCTTCCCGGCCATGCTCTCCGGCGGCCAGAAGCAGCGCATCGCCATCGTCCGAGCTCTGGCCATGGAGCCGGAGGTCATGCTCTTCGACGAACCCACCTCCGCCCTGGACCCGGAGATGGTCGGCGAGGTTCTTGACGTCATGAAGGAGCTGGCCAAGGACGGCATGACCATGGCGGTAGTTACCCACGAGATGGGCTTCGCCAGGGAAGTGGCAGACCGGGTCGTGTTTATGGCCGACGGCAAGATCGGCGAGGTGGGTACCCCGGAAGAGATCTTCGACCATCCCAAGAGCCCCCGTCTCCAGGACTTCCTGGCCAAGGTGCTGTAATGAGAATATTTCAAACGCCTGTCGCTCTGCGGCAGGCGTTTTTTGGGGTACTTGCTCTTTTTTTTCATTTGTGCTATATTGTATGCTATCATCATAGGGCCAATAGCCCAATTCAGACAGGAAGTGTATTGAACCATGACCAAAATTGACATCTTCTCCGGGTTTCTCGGCGCGGGCAAAACGACGCTGATCAAGAAGCTCATTGCCGAGGCTTACCAGGGTGAAAAGATCGTCCTGATCGAAAACGAGTTCGGCGAGATCGCCATCGACGGCGGTTTCCTGCAGGACGCAGGCGTCACCATCAACGAGATGAACTCCGGCTGCATCTGCTGCAGCCTGGTGGGCGATTTCGAGGCCGCCCTCAAGCAGGTGCTGGACCAGTTCCACCCCGACCGCATCCTCATCGAGCCCTCGGGTGTGGGCAAGCTCTCCGACGTCATCCGCGCCGTCCAGGCCGTGGAGTCGGACGAGCTGAAGCTCAACGGATTCACCACCGTGGTGGACGCCAACAAGTGCAAGATCTACATGAAGAACTTTGGTGAGTTCTTCAATAACCAGGTGGAGCACGCCAGCGCCATCATCCTCTCCCGCACCGACGGCGTCAGCCAGGAGAAGCTGGATAAGTGCGTCGCCATGCTGCGCGAGGTCAACGCCTCCGCCACCATCGTCACCACCCCCTGGCCGGAGCTCACCGGCGCCCAGATCCTGGAGACCATGGAGCGTCAGGATACCCTTTCCGCCGAGCTCCAGCACCTGGAGGAGGAAGCCCACGAGCATCATCACCATCACCATGAGGATGGGGAGGAGCACGAGTGCTGCCACCACGACCATGATGAGGAGCACGAGCATCACCATCATCACCACGAGGACGGCGAGGAGCACGAGTGCTGCCACCACCACGACCATGATGAGGAGCACGAGCACCATCATCACCACCACGAGGACGGCGAGGAATGCGGCTGCGGCCATCACCATGACCACGACCATCACCACCATCACGCCGACGAGGTGTTCACCAGCTGGGGCGCCGAGACCCCGCGCAAGTACACCGACGCGGAGGTTTCCGCCATCCTCGAGGCCCTGCTGGACGAGAAGAAATACGGCGTTGTCCTGCGCTCCAAGGGCATTGTCCCGGCCCAGGACGGCGGCTGGATTCACTTTGACTACGTCCCCGGCGAGAGCGACGTCCGCCGCGGCGGCGCTCAGGTCACGGGCCGCATCTGCGTCATCGGCTCGAACCTGGACGAGAACGCGCTGAAGGAGCTGTTCTGCCTTGGCTGAGAAAAATCTTCCGGTCTACCTCTTCACCGGCTTTCTGGACGGCGGTAAGACCAAATTCATTCAGGAGACCCTGGAGGATCCCCGCTTCCATCAGGGCGAGCGTACGCTGCTGCTGATGTGCGAGGACGGGGAAGAGGAGTATGATCCCTCCCGGTTCTGCGGCCCCAACGTCCACCTGCGCACGGTGGAAAACGAGTCTGACTTCACCCCCGAAGCCCTGGAAGCCATGGGCAAGGAGCTGAACCCCGAGCGCATCATCGTGGAATACAACGGCATGTGGCTGCTGGACACCCTCTACCAGAACCTGCCGGACAACTGGGTGGTCGCCCAGGAGTTCCTGTTCTGCGACGCCACCACCTTCCTGAGCTACAACGCCAACATGCGTCAGCTTATGGTGGACAAGCTCAAGAGCGCCGAGCTGGTGGTCATGAACCGCTACCACGACGGCCTCGACCGCATGGAGCTTCACAAGGTGGTCCGCGGCGTCTCCCGCCGGTGTGACATCGCCTATGAGTACGGCTCCGACGGCCACGTGGAGTATGACGAGATCGAAGATCCGCTGCCCTTCGACATCGAGGCGCCGATCATCGAGATCGATGACCGGGACTATGCCATCTGGTACCGTGACATGTCTGAGGAGACCAAGAAGTACCACGGCAAGACCGTCCGCTTCAAGGGCCGCTGCCTGCAGCGGAAGGGCCTGCCCAAGGGCAGCTTCGTCGCCGGCCGCCATGTCATGACCTGCTGCGTGGAGGACATTCAGTTTGCCGGCGTGGTCTGCAACTGGGAAAACGCCGCCAATGTCCCCGATGACAGCTGGGCCATGATCACTGCCAAGCTGGAAAACAAGTTCCACCGCGCCTACGGCCGCAAGGGCCCGGTGCTCCAAATCCAATCCGTGGAACCCGCCGAAAAGCCCGAGGAAGCCGTGGCAACCTTCTATTGATCCATCAAAACAAACACCCGGCCTGCCAAAGATGGCAGTGCACCTGTCAAGGAAAAGTAGACAGTAAAAACCCCAATTACGGAAAGCCC
>CAMHRJ010000024.1 GCA_946187475.1 uncultured Clostridia bacterium
CCAAATAGTCCACCAGCAATCCGCTGGTGGACTTTTGCGTTTCGATTGGTTCAAATTCCCGGTTCCGCCATGTGAGCGATATCGCTCTCCATGGTGCATTTCAGGGCATAGGGAATGCCGTGGCGCTCCAGCTGCCGGAGAAAGCTCTCCCGCACGGTGTCCTCCCGGAACCGCTGCTGGATGGAGAGAAAGATCTTCCCGTTCACGGCGGCAATCTCCACCATCAGGCTGAAGGTGTTGGGCGGATGGGTCCAGAATTCCCGGATCTTCTCGCCCACGGTGGGGTGCTTCCACTTGCCGGTGTAGCTCACCAGGAAGCTGACGTAGCCGTCGCCGCCCCGGAAGGGCGGGCCCAGCAGCTGTTTTTTCTCCTCCCGGGTGGTGTCGCTCTGGGCCACGGCCCGGAGCTGTTCGGCGTTGGCTGCCATGTCCCGGCGCACCCGGTCGGCGTCACTCTGGGCGAAGGTCATGCCGCGGTAGACCGTGCACTGCCGGTCAAATGGCATGGCCTTGACCCGATGATCATAGGTCAGCAGCGCCATACCCAGACAGTTGTGGTGGGTCTCCATGGCGCCCAGCATGGGCCGGGCGTTGATGACGTAGGCGCTGATGATGTCCTTCTCCCGCTGCGGATACAGTGCATCGATGGCCTGGGCCATCAGCAGGGAGATCAGCGTCCCGGGGCTGGCGTCGTGGGCAGAGCTGAACCGGACCAGCGCCTCCTCCGGAATCTCCAAATCCCAGATGGTGGGCGCAGAGGGCGTGAGCCCGCCGTCGGTCTCCAGCGTAAACGCTTCCCGCAGGGGCGGCGCAGGGGGGACGTATGCAGTTGGCGGCGTCAGCGTGTCCTGCGGGTCTACGGTCTCTGCCGGGAGGATGGGCGTTTCCAGAGTCCAGATGCCCTCCGGCTCCACAGCGCCATAACGCCCGCTGCAATAATGATGCAGCAGCGTGGCCAGCACCCGGTACATGCCGGTGCCGTCGGTGACGCCGTGGAAGAAATCCAGATGGACCCGGTCTTCCTTCCAGCAGACGGCCCAGACGTGGCCGTTGGAGGCCTCGCAGTTGAGCGCTGCCGGCGCATCCGTCTCCAGCAGGGCAATGGGGCGCTCGTTGGGCGCGTAGAAAAAGGCTTGCTCTCCTGCCTGCAGGCTGACGGAGAAGTAGGGATACCGCTTCTGGGTCTCGTCCAGCGCCTGCCGGAGCAGCGCCGGGTCTACCGGGTCCGCCAGCCGTACTGTCAGACGCACGGTGTAGTCCACCTGGGCGCCGAAGGCGCCGTGGACGTGCATCAGGTCACCGGTGGTGATGGGGACGGTATGGTTTTGAATAGTTGACATAATATCACCTGCTGCGTTTGTTTCGATATTAATCCTATCATAACACAAACCCAACCACATTTCCAACCCGGGAAGGGCTGCTTTTGCGAAACCGTCTTGCCTTCTGCGGTTGTGCTTTCCGGCGGAATGTGCTAAAATAGGCGCAATTTGTGTGGAAAGAGATGGAACGCGCAAGATGAACAGCGATTTTACGGAAGGGAAGATCGTGCCGAAGCTGGTGCGGTTTGTGTTTCCCATCCTCTTTGCCATGCTGATCCAGTCCCTGTACGGCGCGGTGGACCTGCTGATCGTGGGCCAGTTTTCCGACGCGGCCAACGTCTCCGCCGTGGCGGTGGGCTCCCAGATCATGCATACGCTCACCTTCGTCATCACGGACCTGGCGGCGGGCACCGCCATCCTGCTGGGGCAGTACATCGGCCAGAAGAATACCAAGTCCTGCGGTGAGACCGTGGGCGCCACGATCTGCTTTTTCGGCATTCTGGGCGCGGTGATCTCCGTGGTCATGCAGCCGCTGGCCGTCCCGGTCTCCCGGGTGCTGAATGTGCCGGAGGAGGCCTTCGCCCAGACCGTGGCCTATACCCGCATCTGCTGCGGAGGCACGCTGTTCATCGTGGCCTATAACATTCTGGGCAGCGTTTTTCGCGGCATCGGCGATGCGAAAATGCCCCTGATCACGGTGCTGATCGCGGCGGTGTTCAATGTGTTCGGCGATTTGTATTTTGTGGCCCGGCTCCATCTGGGCGCTGCCGGCGCAGCCATTGCCACGGTCATGGCCCAGGGCCTCAGTGTGGTGCTGTCGGTGTGGATCATCCGCCGCCGGGGCATGCCCTTCGCCTTCCGTTGGCGGGATGTGGGCTTCCACGGCAGAATCATCGCCCGGCTGCTGCGTCTGGGCGCGCCGCTGGCAGTGCAGGATTTGCTGGTGTCCATCAGCTTCATGATCATCATGGCCATTGTGAACAAGCTGGGCGTGATCGCCTCGGCGGGCATCGGCGTGGCAGAACGGCTCTGCGGCTTTATCATGCTGCTGCCCTCGGCCTTCTCCCAGGCCATGAGCTCCTTCACCGCCCAGAACTACGGCGCCGGCCGGATGCGCCGGGCGGAGCGGGCCCTCGCCATCGGCATCGGCATCTCCTTCTGCTGCAGCATCCTGGTGGGCGCGGCGGCCTTCTTCTTCGGCGATCAGCTCAGCCGGGTGTTTTCGCCGGACGCCGCGGTCTGCCATGCTTCGGGCGAGTATCTCAAGGCCTACGGCATCGACTGCCTGCTGACCTCGTTCCTGTTTTGCTTCATCGGCTTTTTCAACGGCTTTTCCCAGACTGGCTTCGTCATGGTCCAGGGCATTGCCGGGGCCTTCGGCGTCCGGGTGCCCCTGTCCATCCTCTTCAGCCGGATCCAACCGGTGTCCATCTTCCGCATCGGTCTCGCCACACCCTGTTCCTCGCTGGTGCAGATCCTGCTGTGCTTTGCGTGGCTGTACCACTGCCGGAAACGCTATCGCGGCAGCCCCCTGTGGGACGCCCAAATGCACAAAACCGCGTGAGGATTCTTGTGCAGTTTTTTATCCCCCTCCCGGGGCTTGCGGGAAAAGCGTCGTATGATATAATGGAACAACGAGCATTTTCTTCCAAATGATTCTCCGGGGCGTCCCTTGGGACGCCCCTTGGACAGTTTTACAGAACGGAACCGGAAGCCTATGAACAAAATGGAAAAGGCGCTGCACGAGCTCAGTGAAATGGACGATCTCGCGGCGCAGGATTCCCCGATCCACGCCCTCCACCCGCTGGCCAAGCTCCTGGCCACGGTGGCCTACATCGTGACGGTGGTGTCCTTTGACAAATATGACCTCTCGGGGCTCATCATCTTTCTGCTGTTTCCGATCTTACTGTTCCAGCTCAGCGGCATTCCCGTGCGCACCTGCTTTTATAAGCTGCGCATCGTGCTGCCGCTGGTGATGGCGGTGGGACTTTTTAACCCCTTCTTCGATCGTGCGCCCCTGCTCACCATCGGGAACGTGGCGGTGTCCGGCGGCGTGGTCTCCATGTTCACGCTGATGCTCAAGGGCATCCTGTGCCTGATGGCGGCCTTCCTGCTCATGGCCACCACGGGCATCGACAAGCTCTGCGCCGCATTGCGGATGCTGCACCTGCCCTCCATGCTGGTGACGCTGCTGCTGCTGACCTACCGCTACGTGGGCGTCATGACCGAGGAGCTGGCCGTCATGACCGACGCCTACCATCTCCGCGCGCCGGGGCAGAAGGGCATCCACATCTCTGCCTGGGGTTCCTTTCTGGGCCAGCTGCTGCTGCGCAGCATGGACCGGGCGGAGGAGCTCTATTCCAGCATGCAGCTGCGGGGTTACCACGGCCATTTCCACTATGTGGCCATCGCCAAAGCCCGGCTGAGGGACGTGCTGTATGTGGTGGGGTGCACGGCGGTGTTCATTCTGCTGCGCATGGTTCCCGTGGCCCAGCTGCTGGGCAATCAGGTTGTGAGGTGACGAAACGATGATCGAACTGAAACACGTTTCCTTTGCATATGAAAAAGACGCCCCGGTCCTGCAGGACATTTCCTTCCGGGTGGAGGACGGGGAGACTGTGGGTCTCATCGGCGCCAACGGCGCGGGCAAGAGCACGGTCATGAAGCTGCTGCTGGGTCTGCTCTCCGGCGAGGGCGACATCCTGGTGGACGGCACCCGGGTGGAGAAAGCCACCCTGGGTGAGATCCGCAAGAAGCTGGGCTTCGTGCTCCAGAACTCCGACAACCAGATGTTCATGCCCACGGTGTACGAGGACATGATCTTCGGCCCCCTGAACTACATGCTCTCCCGGGAAGAGGCGGAGGCCCGGGCCGACGCCGCGCTGGAGCAGTTGGGCGTCTCGGAGCTGAAGCACCGGCACAACCACAAGCTCTCCGGCGGTGAAAAGCGCATGGCGGCCATCGCCACCATCCTGGCCATGGAGCCTGCGGCCATCCTCATGGACGAGCCCACGGCGGCCCTGGACCCATGCAACCGCCGGGTGGTCATCAACACCATCAACTCCTTGCCCCAGACCAAGCTCATCACCTCCCACGATCTGGACATGATCCTGGATACCTGTGAGCGTGTGATCCTGCTCTCCGGCGGAAAGGTCGTGGCCGACGGCCCGGCCCAGGAGATTCTGCGGGACCAGGCCCTGCTGGAGGCCAACCGCATGGAGCTGCCCTTCTGCATCGCGGGGGAGCGCAGGGGGTAAAGGTGTCCAGAATCAAGCGTGGAGAGTGCAGAGTGGAGCGTGGAGATCAGGAAAACTGATATTATTTTTTTCGTATGTCGCGGAGCGACACCATCACTTCACGCTTCACTCTCAACTCTTCACTCTTAGAAACATGAATAATTCGAGTAAGCTGCATTTTTTTCGTTTTGCAGCTTGCTTTTTATTTGCCCTGGTGGAAAAGCTGTGGTATAGTGTGAGCGTGAATTGGAAACGGAGGCAGATTATGAGCATTCGACCCATGGCGCCGTCGGACATTTCCGACGTGCTGGAAATGATGCGCGTGTTCTACGCGTCGGAGGCGGTCTCCACCGACGGTTCGGAGGAAATCTTCCGCGCGGACGTGGAGCAGTGTCTCAGCCCCAGTCCCTATCTGGAGGGTTTTATCTTGGAGTGCGATGGTGCCCTTGCAGGCTATGCCATGCTTGCCAAAAGCTTCTCCACCGAGTTTGGACGGCCCTGCGTCTGGGTGGAGGATCTGTATCTGAAACCGGAGCACCGGGACGCGGGACTGGGAAGCGAGTTTTTGCGCTTCGTCCGGGAGCGGTATCCCAAGGCGGTCTGCCGCCTGGAGGTGGAGCCGGAAAACGTCCGCGCAGTGCATACTTACGAGAAGAACGGATACGGCACGCTGCCTTATACCGAAATGATCCAGTTTGGAGAAGAGGACAAGTCATGAAGAAACTCTGGGAGCTGTTTTATGCCTTCGCCATCGTGGGCGTCACCACCTTCGGCGGGGGCTACGCCATGCTGCCGGCCCTGCAGCGGGAAGTGGTGGAAAAGCGCAAGTGGGCCACGGAGGAGGAACTCATGGACTGGTACGCCATCGGCCAGTGCACGCCGGGCGTCATCGCCGTGAACACCGCCACCTTTGCCGGGGAAAAGCAGGCGGGCACCGCCGGCGGCATCGCCGCGACCCTGGGCGTGGTGTTCCCGTCGCTGGTGATCATCACGATCATCGCCGCCTTCATCCAGGGCTTCGCGGACATCCCCGCCGTGCAGCATGCCTTTGCCGGCATCCGGGCCTGCGTCTGCGTTCTGATTCTGAACGCCGTGGTGAAGCTCTGGAAAAAGTCCGTCATCGACTATAAGTGCTTCGCCGTCTTCGCGGTGGTGTTTGTGGGCTCTGTGTTTCTGCACCTGTCCCCGGTGGTCTATGTCATCGCCGCGGGCCTCGCGGGCTTCCTCCTGAAGCGACTGGAGGTGAAGGCATGATCCTCCTGCGTCTGTTTTGGGAGTTTTTCAAGACCGGTTTGTTCTCCGTGGGCGGCGGTCTGGCCACGCTTCCCTTCATCTACAGCATGGCCGACAAGACCGGCTGGTTCACCCACCAGCAGATCGCCGACATGATCGCCGTGGCGGAGTCCACCCCCGGCCCCATCGGCATCAACATGGCCACCTACGTGGGCTTTACCACCGCCGGCGTGGCGGGCTCGCTGATCGCCACCCTGGGCATCATCACCCCGGACATCGTGGTGATCCTCATCATCGCCCGGTTCCTCCAGAAGTTCCGGGACAGCCGGGCCGTGCAGGATGTGTTCTACGGTCTGCGCCCGGCCTCCACGGCCCTGATCGCCGCCGCGGGCTGGGGCGTGGTGAAGATCTCCCTGCTGGACCTTTCGGCAGGTGTTCTCGCCGCCGTCTTCCAGTGGAAGGCCATCATCCTGGCCGTGGTGATCTGGCTTTTGACCAACGTGGTGAAGCAGACCAAAAAGCTCCACCCTCTGGTCTTCATCGCCATCTCCGCCGTGGCCGGAATCGTGTTTTCGTTCTGATGAAATACCCCAAACGTAAACCAATCCGCCTGCCGGAGTTTGATTATAACGTCGGTGCCTATTTCGTCACGATTTGCACGCAGGACAGACGCTGCGTTCTGTCAGATATCGTTGTAGGGGAGGGGCTTGCCCCTCCCGCGTGCAGGCAGACGGAAATCGGCAGGATTGTTGATCAGGAGATCCAATTGATCCCTGCTCGATATCCCGACGTCAGCATTGAGAAATATGTCATCATGCCGAATCATATCCACGTGATTGTGATGATTCATGCGGATACGGGAGGGTCAAGACCCTCCCCTACGCTCATGGATGCGGTGCGGGTGATCAAATCCAAAAGTGCGCACCGCTTCGGAGCGCCGCTCTGGCAGCGGTCCTACCACGAGCATGTGATCCGCAACGAGCGGGATTATTTGGACATCTGGGAATACATCGAAAACAATCCTGCGAAATGGGCAGAGGACCGGTACTATGCGCCCGAGACCCCTCCCGGCGAGCCAGATTCTTTGTAATAAAAATGTGAGGCGAATCCGTGAAAAAAGCGGATTCACCTCACATTTTGTTTCTTCACTTACTCGGCCTCAATCTGGCTGCCGGTGTAGAGCTGGTAATACCGGCCCTTCTGCTCCAGCAGCTGGTCGTGGGTGCCGCGCTCGATGATGCGGCCCTGCTCCAGGACCATGATGCAGTCTGCGTCCCGGACGGTGGAGAGACGGTGGGCGATGACGAAGCTGGTGCGCCCGTCCATGAGAGCGTCCATGCCTCGCTGCACCAGAGCCTCGGTGCGGGTGTCGATGGAGCTGGTGGCCTCGTCCAGAATCAGCACCGGAGGGTCGGCCACGGCGGCCCGGGCGATGGCCAGCAGCTGACGCTGGCCTTGGCTGAGGTTGGCGCCGTCGCCGGTGAGCATGGTGTCATAGCCGTCGGGCAGGCGGCGGATGAAGCCGTCGGCGTTGGCCAGCTTCGCCGCACGCCTGCACTCCTCGTCGGTGGCGTCCAGCCGACCATAGCGGATGTTCTCCATGACCGTGCCGGTGAAAAGGTGTCCTGCAGCACGATGCCCAGGGACCGGCGCAGGTCAGGCTTTTTGATCTTCTGGATGTTGATGCCGTCGTAGCGGATTTTACCATCCTGAATGTCATAAAAGCGGTTGATCAGGTTCGTAATGGTGGTCTTGCCCGCGCCGGTGGAGCCCACGAAGGCGATCTTCTGGCCGGGCCGGGCATACATCTGGATGTCGTGGAGGACGGTCTTTTCCGGCACATAGCCGAAGTCCACGTCCTCGAACTGGACGTCGCCCCGGAGCTTCACGTAGGTGACGCTGCCGTCGGCCTGATGGCGGTGCTTCCAGGCCCAGACGCCGGTCTTCTCTTCGCACTCCCGCAGGGTGCCGTCCGGCTCCTCCACGGCGTTCACCAGCTCCACATAGCCCTCGTCCTGCTCGGGCTGGGCGTCGATGACGTTGAACACGCGCTCGGCGCCGGCGGCGGCCATGACCACGCTGTTGAGCTGCTGGCTGATCTGGGTCACCGGGTTGGAAAAGCCCTTGTTCAGCGCCAGGAAGGCCACCAGCGTGCCCACGGTGAGACTGGTTACGCCGTTCAGCGCCAGCATGGCGCCCACCACGGCGCAGAGCACGTAGCTCAGGTTTCCGATGTTGGCGTTGATGGGCATGAGGATGCTGGCGATGCGGTTGGCGTTGTTGGCGCTGTGGCGCAGCTGGTCGTTCCGCTCCCGGAACTCCGCCATGGCGGCTTCCTCATGGCAGAAGACCTTCACCACCTTCTGGCCCTCCATCATCTCTTCAATATAACCGTTGACGCTGCCCAGGTCCTTCTGCTGCTGGACGAAGTAGGCGCCGGACTTTTTGGCCAGGGTCATGCTGACCCGCAGCATGACGATGACCATCAAAACGGAGACCAGCGTCAGCGGGATGGACAGCACCACCATGCTGATGAATGTGCCGATGAGAGAGATGGCGGAATTGAGAAACTGCGGCATGGTCTGACTGATGACCTGGCGCAGGGTGTCCACGTCGTTGGTATAGACGGACATGATGTCGCCGTGGGCGTGGGTGTCAAAGTAGGAGATGGGCAGGCTCTCCATGTGGGTGAAGAGCTCCACGCGCAGCCGGCGCATGGTGCCCTGGCTCACGATGACCATGATCCAGTTGAAGGTCAGCGTGGCAACCACGCCCGCCATCAGCACCCCGCCGATGGTCAGCATGGCGTGGGCCAGCGGCGTGTAGTCGGGCACTGCCTGATCCAGCAGAGGCAGGATATAGTCGTCGATCAGCGTGCGCATGAAAAGCGTTCCCGCCAGCGTCGCCAGAGCGGACAGGAGGATGCAGATCACGACCACGAGATAGTGGATCTTGTAGTTTGCCAGAACGTAGCGGATGACGCGCTTCAGCGTCGCGCCGGTGTTGGCCGCCCGCTCAGGCGGCTTCATATTTCTCGGCATGGCGTCCTCCTTTCTCAGTCGTCCGGGCGGTCAAAGTCGCCGCCGGCGGCCTGCTGCGCGTCGTAAATCTCACGATAGACAGCGTTGTTCTGCAGCAGATTGTCATGGGTGTCAAAACCGCTGACCGCGCCGTTTTCCAGCACGAGGATGCGGTCGGCGTCCTGCACGCTGGAGATGCGCTGGGAGATGATCAGCTTCGTGGTGCCGGGAATCTCCGAGCGGAAGGCCGCGCGGATCTTCGCGTCGGTGGCGGTGTCCACGGCGCTGGTGGAGTCGTCCAGAATCAGCACCTTCGGGCTTTTCAGCAGGGCCCGGGCGATGCACAGACGCTGCTTCTGGCCGCCGGAGACGTTGCTGCCGCCCTGCTCGATGCGGGTGTGGTAGCCCTCGGGCATCTGGGAGACGAATTCGTCCGCGCAGGCCAGCTCGCAGGCCCGGCGGCATTCCTCCTCCGTGGCGTCGGCCTTGCCCCAGCGGAGGTTTTCCAGCACCGTGCCGGAGAAAAGCACGTTTTTCTGCAGCACCACGCTGACCGCGTCGCGGAGCACTTCCAGATCATAGGCACGCACGTCGTTTCCGCCCACGCTTACCGCGCCTTCGGTCACGTCGTAGAGCCGGCTGATGAGATTCACCAGACTAGATTTGCCGCAGCCGGTGCTGCCGATGATGCCGATGGTCTCGCCGGAGCGAATGTGCAGGTCGATGTCGTGGAGCGTGTCCTCGCCGGTGCCGCTGCGGTAGGCGAAGCACACGTGGTCAAAATCGATGCTGCCGTCAGGCACGGCGGTGATCGGGTTTTTCGGGTTCGTGATGTCCGGCGTCTCGTCCAGCACCTCCGCAACGCGCTTGGCGCTGGCGGTGCTGATGGTGATCATGACGAAGATCATGCTGAGCATCATGAGACTCATGAGCATCTGCATGACGTAGGTGAAGAGACTGGTCAGATTGCCGGCGGTCAGGGTTCCGCCCACGATGAAGTGGGCACCGAACCAGCCCAGCGACAGCAGACACCCGTAGATGGCCAGAGACATGACCGGGCTGTTGAGAATCACGATCTTCTCCGCCTGCATGAAGAGATTGGCCAGATTGTCTGCGGCCCTGGTGAACTTCTCATTTTCGTAGTCCTCCCGGACGAAGGCCTTCACCACGCGGATGGCGGAGACATTTTCCTGCACGCTGGCGTTCAGATCGTCATAGCGCTTGAACACCTGGGTGAAGAGGGGAAGGGCTCTGCGCATGATGAGGATCAGCACCACAGCCAGACACACCAGCACCACCAGAAAGATCAGACTCATCCGCACGTTGATGAAAAAGCACATGAACATGCTGAACAGCAGCATCAGCGGCGCGCGGACGGCGATGCGCAGGATCATCATGTAGGCGTTCTGCATGTTGGTGATGTCCGTGGTCATGCGGGTCACCAGACCGGCGGTGCTGAACTTGTCGATGTTGGAAAAGCTGAAGGTCTGGATATTCTCATACATGGCGTCCCGGAGATTGCGGGCAAAGCCCGTGGAAGCACTGGCGCCGAACCGGGCGGACATGGAGCCGCCCAGCAGACTCAGGAAGGCCAGAGCGACCATGAGCCCGCCGTAGAGATAGACGTGGTTCAGATTCCCGGCCTGGATGCCGTCGTCGATGATGGAGGCGGTGACGAAGGGAATCAGAACCTCCATGGTCACCTCCAGCACCATAAACAGCGGCGTCAGGATGGAATCGCGCTTGTACTGCCCCACATACCGCAGCAGGGTTTTGATGACGGACATGGGCAGCCTCCTTTCACATAATTAGATATAGTGGCATTATAAACGCAGGTTGGACAACTGTCAACCATTGGAAAATGAACAAAGCGTGAAGAATCGAGGGGAGAGGATAGATTCAAATTGGAGTTTAACGTTTGCACTGAAATAGAATTTGTAGGGGAGGGGCTTGCCCCTCCCGCCGACGAATGCCTGTGTTAACGGGAGGGGCAAGCCCCTCCCCTACGAGCACCATCGAAGTGCGGCGTAAATCCATCATCCCGATAAATTCCAGTTTGCCGCTGAACCTCCCGCAAAAAAACCGGACGCACCAGTTGGCACGTCCGGTGTCTTTATACACTTGGCTGGGCCTTGGCCTTGGTCCTGCGTTTGCCGCCCCGGCGGTGCTTGCGGTTGTGGGCGGCCTTGGCCTTGTAGTAGCTCTGCATGCTCTCCGTGGCCTGATAGGTCATGCGGGTGATGGTCCAGAACCCGGTGTCGCTCTTGTGGAACTTCAGCCGGACCAGCAGCTTGTCATGCTCCGGACAGGTGCCCATGGTCATGTAGCGCTGATCGCCCTGGTTGACCCACTTGGAATAGTTGAGCTTCTCCCCGCAGAGGGGGCAGACCGGGCGGGTGAAGCCCTCGTCGGCGAAGGCCTCTACCTTGGTGGGGTAGGTGTCGGAGGCCACATGCTCGATGGGCACGGGGCCGTCGGCGTTGTAGGTGGCCTTGGGCGCTTTGGCGGCCTTGCCGGCCTCATAGTCTTTGATGCCCTGCTCCAGGTCCAGATGGGTGCAGACCAGCGCGGTGTTGTAAGCGTCGCCCAGGGCGTCGTGGGCCACACGGGTCTGCTCGATGCCGAAGTGCTCCATGGCCGTGGCCAGGGACTTCTGGGTCCGGTCGCTCTCGGTCTGGAGGTTGTAGATGCCCTGAAGATTTACCCAGCTGTCGATCCAGTCCCAGTCCAGGTCGTGGATGATGATGTTCTGCTCCAGGATGCCCTGGTCGTCGCTGCCCCAGGTGAGGAAGGTGACGCCGTCGCCGCACCACTCCCGGAACTGCTGCAGCGCCTCGGGAAAGAGGACGCCGTTGGCGAGCCGGTCCTTGTCAAAGCCCGTGAGCTTCTTCACCTTGAAGTGCATACGCTTGAAGTAGATGGGCTTCACGTCGATTTTGAATTCCTCGGCGGGCCGGAGGTTTTCGTCCAGCTTCACTGCGCCGATCTCGATGATCTCACCCCGCAGCCGGATGGGCAGGTGGTTGAACACCGAGGATTTGGAGCTCATGGCCTGGTTCCATTCCAGATCCATCACTACATAGTGCATAGGGAACATTCCTTTCAGAATGGTAATTTCAAGAAAACTATAATATTATAACGGAGAACCGATGGAATGTCAACTTGCCGAATGGAATTGACTATGATATAATTTGATCATCATTTCATCTCCCGATGAACAACACAAACCTGCGGCTTGTGTTGGGAAATAAAAGCCAAAAAGCTTTTCTTTCAGATGATCAAATTGCACCGTTGTAATCATTTGGCGTGTAAACACGCCAAATACGCGGTTATTACCGCGTATTTCCGCGCAGCGGAAATGATTACTTAGGTATAATACTCAGGATTTTGAAAGCAATTATCGGAAGGAGGCCTGCACATGACAGGCTATACCGTTTCTCAGGCCGCCGCGCTGCTGGGAGGAACCCTCCACGGCGACGGCAGTGCCGAAATCACCCGCATCGTCCGGGATAACCGGGAGGTCACTCCCGGTGCCCTCTTCGCCGCACTGCCCGGAGAGAAGAACGACGGCCACAAGTTCATCCACGCCGCGCTCCAGGCCGGAGCCAGCTGTGCCCTGGCCCGGTTCGTCCCGGAAGGGGAGACCGGCAGCGTCATCGTGGTGCCGGACGTGCAGGAGGCGCTGGAAACGCTGGCGGCGGACTATCGCAGCCGGCTGAAGATCCCCGTCCTGGGCATCACCGGCAGCGTGGGCAAGACCACCGCCAAGGAGATGGTGGCCTCGGTGCTGGGCCAGCGCTGGAAGGTGCTGAAGACCCCCGGGAACTTCAACAACCAGCTGGGCGTGCCCATGACCCTGTCCCAGATAGGCCCCGAGCATGAATTTGCCGTGGTGGAGCTGGGCGTCAGCCACTTCGGGGACATGGCCCCGCTGGCGAAGATGGCGAAGCCCGACGCCATGCTCATCACCATCATCGGCCGCTGCCATCTGGAATTCCTCATCGACCGCAGCGGCGTTTTTAAGGAGAAAACCTCCGTCCTGGAGGAGATGTCCCCGGACGCTCCCGTCTTCGTCAACGGCGATGACGACCTGCTCCGGGCCATGACCTGCCGCCAGCGGAAGATCACCTTCGGCCTCTCCGAGGGCTGCGACGTCCGGGCTGTGGAGATCGAGCATCTGCCGGACGGCACCACCGCCTGCGTCATCGTCTCCGGCGATCGCCGCATCCCCGTGCGCATCACCGCCTATGGCGCACCCATGCTCTATGCCGCCCTGGAGGGCGCCGCCGTGGGCATGGAGTACGGTCTCACGGACGCAGAGATCATCGCCGGCATCGCCGCCTACGCGCCGGCGGGGGACCGGGCCCGGCTCATTGAGGCCGGCGGCGTCACCATTGTCAGCGACTGCTATAACGCAAACCCCGATTCTACCGCTGCCGCACTGCGGAGCCTCCACCGGGCCAACGCCAAACGCCGGGTGGCGATCCTGGGCGACATGGGCGAACTGGGCGACGGGGAAGCTGCCCTCCACTTCGAGACCGGCGAGACCGCCGCGCAGGAGGGCGTCGATCTGCTGCTCACCTGCGGCAGCCTCTCCAGGCACACCGCTGCCGGGGCCAAGGCCGCCGGGCTGGAGGCGGTTTACGCCTTCGACACCCTGGAGGAAGTCCGCGCCGCGCTGTCGGAGTTCATCCAACCCGGAGACTGGGTGCTGGTGAAGGCCAGCCACTCCATGCATTTTGAAAAACTCACGGAGGCGCTGGAGCAGCTGCGCCCTTGACAAGCGGGAAATCTGTGATAAAATAACAGCGTATTTCGGCTTTGACAAGAGAAGAACCACGTCCTACAGCCCGCAGCGAGAGGGGGAGGGTGCAAGCCCCTCGGCAGCGCAGACGCGGCGGCCGCTCTTTGAGCCTTCCGGGAGGACCGGACGCCCCATCCCCGTTACCGGATGACACGAGATGTCCGCAAGGACAATCAGGGTGGTACCGCGAGTATGTTTTCTCGCCCCTGTATATCAGGGGCGAGTTTCTTTTTTTGAGGAGGAAATGAAATGAAACCCTATGGCCTGAACGAGCTGCGCGAGAAGTTTCTCAGCTTCTTTGAGACGAAGGATCACCTGCGTCTGCCCAGCTTTTCCCTGATTCCCCAGCACGACGCGTCGCTGCTGCTCATCAACTCCGGCATGGCGCCCATGAAGCCCTACTTCAAGGGCGAGCAGACCCCGCCCCGCAAGCGCGTCTGCACCTGCCAGAAGTGCATCCGCACCGGCGACATTGAGAACATCGGCAAGACCTCCCGCCACGGCACCTATTTCGAGATGCTGGGCAACTTCTCCTTCGGCGATTACTTCAAGCACGAGGCCATCGCCTGGTGCTGGGAGTTCCTCACCAGCCCGGACTGGCTGGAGATCGACCCCGATCGGCTGTATCCCTCCGTCTATGTGGACGATGACGAGGCTTTCAACATCTGGAGAGACGAGATCGGCATCGCCCCGGAGCGGATCACCCGCCTGGGCAAGGAGGACAACTTCTGGGAGCACGGCGCCGGCCCCTGCGGCCCCTGCTCCGAGGTCTACTACGACCGGGGCGAGAAGTACGGCTGCGGCAAGCCCGACTGCGCCCCCGGCTGCGAGTGCGACCGCTTCATGGAGGTCTGGAACAACGTCTTCTCCCAGTTTGACAACGACGGCAACGGCAACTACACCGAGCTGGTGCAGAAGAACATCGACACCGGCCTGGGTCTGGAGCGCTTGGCCGTGGTGTGCCAGGGCGTGGACAACCTCTTTGAGGTGGACACGGTCATGAACATCACCAAAAAGGTCAGCTCCCTCACCGGCGCCCACTATGGCGACAGCGCCAAGACCGACGTGAGCCTGCGCGTCATCACCGACCACATCCGCTCCGGCGTCATGATGATCTGCGACGGCGTCCTGCCCTCCAACGAGGGCCGCGGCTACGTTCTGCGCCGTCTGCTGCGCCGGGCCGCCCGCCACGGCAAGCTCCTGGGCGTGAACGACCCCTTCCTGCATCAGGTGGTGGACACCGTCATCCATGAAAACGAGTGCCAGTACCCCGAACTGCGGGAGAAGCAGGACTATATCACCCGCGTCATCCTCAATGAGGAGCAGAACTTCGGCAAGACCATCGACGCCGGCATGGCGATTTTTACCGAGCTTCTGAACGAGCATCAGTCCAAGGGCGAGACGGTGTTCTCCGGCGCCGACGCCTTCAAGCTATACGACACCTACGGCTTCCCGCTGGACCTGACCATTGAAATGGTGGACGAGCAGGGCATGACCGTGGATGAAGAGGGCTTCCGCGCTCTCATGGAAGAGCAGCGCGTCCGCGCCCGCAAGGCCCGGGAGGCGCTGGGCGATCTGGCCTGGGCCGGCATCGATCTGGGTCTGGACGCCACGCCCACGCGCTTTACCGGCTACGACAGCCTCACCGGCGAGGGGAAGATTCTCGCCCTCGTGACAGACGGCGAGGTCTGCGGCGAACTCACGGAAGGCA
>CAMHRJ010000025.1 GCA_946187475.1 uncultured Clostridia bacterium
AATGAAAGTAGGCACTTTTTCAAGTGTCTACTTTCATCTTACCAGGTGCACACCGCAAATGCGATGCGCCGGGTTCTTTTTTGGATTTATGCCTTCTGCTCCCGCTGGGCGCGGGCGTTGGTGTCCACGTTTTTGCCGTAGACCACGAACCGCTGGAACAGGAACTCCGTCACGAAGTTGATGACCATGTTCATGAAGGTCACCAGATACTCGTTCCAGCCCTGGACACCCGCCAGCTGGTGCTCCAGGATGGTACTCAGCGGCGTAAAGACCAGATAGTAGCAGAACACCAGTGTCATGGCACGGCCGACATTGGCCGTGGATTTGAAGGTGTACTGCCGGTTGAGCGTGAAATTCCACAGAACGCTCAGCACCAGGGCCACCAGATAGCTGACCCAGTAGGGCAGGTGCAAGAATTCGTTCATCAGGGCGAAGCTGCCCATCTGGATGACGCCCGCCGAGATGGAAAACAGCAGGAATTTCAGACTTCTCCAAAGTTCTTTCTTATTCATCTCTTCACTTCCTCAATCGCTCAGCAGCGCGGCGATGATCGACTCCAGAGCCTGGGCCGAAAGGGCGCCGGTTTGACTCTGGAGCAGCTTGCCGTCGGCTGTGATGGCGACGGTGACCGGGATGGAATAGATCGAATAGCCGGCGACCGCCTGCCCCATAGTATCAAAATACACGGGAAAAGTAAAGCCCTCATTCTGAATGAAAGCCTGGGCAGCAGCCTTGGTCTCCTGAGCACCGTCGGCCAGGTCCACCATGAGAAACTGCACCCGATCGCCGTAGGTCTGATAAGCGGTCTCGAAGTCCGGCAGCTCGCCCCTGCAGGGCGGGCACCAGCTGGCCCAGAAGTTCACGATCACGGGCTTTTCGCCCAGGAAATCCGAGAGCTTTACCAGGTTCCCATCGGCGTCCTCCATGGTGAAATCCGTGGCGTCGGGCAGATTCTCCGGGTTCACGGTCTGGGCAGGGCCCGAGGCCACGGGCGTGATGGTGGTGAGCGCGAAGCGGCTGGACAGGACGGAATAGAGCACCCCGGCAGCTGCCAGCACCACCAGCAGGATCAGAATCAGACGGACGATGGATTTCTCACTTTTCATAGGATTCTCCTCAAGCAAGCAGATTCAAAAGTCGGTCAAAGAGCCCCAGGGCCATCAGCAGTCCCACCGCGATCAGAAAGATTCCGCAGATGCGATTTACCACGTCGTAGTGGGCCTTGATCTTCTGAAACAGCAGATCCAGATGGCTCATGATCAGGGCCGAGAGGACGAAGGGGATGCCCAGGCCCAGAGCATACAGCAAAAGCAGCAAGGCGCCCTGAACCATGCTCCCGCTGGCGGTGGCCAGCGCCAGGGCCGAGCCCAGGAAGGCCCCGATGCAGGGCGTGAGATAGATCGGGTACATTAGCCCGAACAGAAAGGCCGAGAACACGCCCGCCACCCGCACGCGGTTCTGGCCCTGACCCAGCTTCGGCAGGTGAAACAGGCCCAGGCAGCTGAGGCCGAAGCCGATCATGATGAGGCCGCAAACCAGGTTCACCGCCCGCTGGTGGGCGCGCAAAAGGCTTCCAAGGGCACTGAACAACAGGCCCAGCGCCAGAAAAGACACCGTGAAGCCCGCCACGAAGGCCAGCGTCCGGGCCAGGCCCGAGCCCTGTTCCCTGTCGGCGTTGCCGGCAAAATAGGTCAGATACACCGGCAGCAGCGGCAGCATGCAGGGCGAAAGGAAGGAGAAAACGCCTTCCAGAAAGGTAATCAGATAGGTCATGGGATTTCCTCAAATTATGCATTTCAGATGATGCTCTCATTATACCGAAAGGCTGCGCTTTTATCAATACTTCCCGGGCGGACCGGATTGGTTTTCTCTTGCCAGATGTCCGCCCCCATGTTATACTGATAAAAACTCAATACGTCAGCTCCGCGCCGCACCAGCGGCAGAGGGGAATCGGGTGCAAGGCCCGGCGAGTCGGTCACTGTGAAGCCGCGAATTGCGGATAAGTCAGAATGCCTCGGAGCTGTCGGCGCTTCTGCCGGAACCGGAAGCCGCGTTTGTTCGTCGGGGCAGCTTTGCTCCGGCGCATGTGTGCGTGTATGACCTCCGGCCTCAAAACCGGAGGATTTTTGTTATTCAAGGAGGAACAGACATGAAGAAAAGAAGCCTCAGCATTCTGCTGGCGCTGGTGATGGTTCTGTCGCTGCTGCCCTTTGCGGCCAGTGCTGCCAAGAACGACACCGTCCGCGTCATCGCCCAGAATGAGACCTTCCTGGAGCCCAGCAAGGACGGCGGAAAGCCCGCCTGGACCGGCGTATTGTTCGACACCGAGGTCCAATGGACCAAGGGCATGACCATGGAATCCGCCCTGACCGCAGCTGCAAAGTCGGAAAAGGTAGAACTTGCCATCACAGACAGCAGCTACGGCGCCTTCCTCTCCGGCGTGGGCGGATTGTTGGGCAACGACTATCTCTACGTGGATGAAACGAAGCCCGAGGATGACCCCTACCGCGCCACCATGGGCTCCTGGATGCTGACGCTGAACGACTGGTTCAGCGACGCCGGCATGAGCAGCACCGCTGTGGAGCCCGGCGACACCGTCTGCGCCCAGTATTCCACCGCCTACGGCGCTGACATCGGCGGCGACTGGGCCAGCACCGACGGCCGACTGAGCAGTCTCAGTTTCAGCGCCGGCGCGCTCTACCCCAGCTTCGATCCCGACGTGACCGAGTATGACCTCTACGTCCCCGTGGACAGCGTCACCGTGACGCCCGTGGCCGTGAACAAGAACAACAAGGTCACCGTGCTGGCCACCGGCGCGGAGGAAGCGGCCCGCTGGGGCGCCCGGACCGTATCCGTTGCCAAAAATGACATCAGCGTCACCGTGGCAAACGGAGAGAAGTACCAGATCAAGGTCATCCATAACGTGGGCGACCACGCCTGCACCGCCTTCACGGACCTGGCGGACAACTGGTCCCGGGCCGGCATTTGCTGGACCGTGGAAAACGGCATCATGAAGGGCACGGGCGAGAAGACCTTCGCGCCCGACGGCACCACCACCCGCGCCATGCTGGCCACCGTGCTCTATCGTCAGAGCGGTGAGGCCAAGACCGACAAGAGCGCCGGCTTCAAGGACGTGAAAAGCGGCGACTGGTTCGCCGAGGCGGTGAACTGGGCCGCTGCCAACAAGGTGGTTAACGGCTATGAGGACAAGACCTTCCGTCCCAACCAGCCCGTGACCCGCGAGGAAGCCGCCGCCATGCTCTATCGCTACTGCGTGACGGAGGACGTGAAGCTCACTGAAACCCTGGAGGGCTTCCAGGACGCCAAGGACGTCCAGAGCTGGGCCAAGGACGCCTTCTGCTGGGCCGTCCAGACCGGCGTCATCAACGGCATGAGTGCCGACACCCTGGCCCCCAAAGGCACCGCCACCCGCGCCCAGCTGGCCGCCATTCTCTGGCGCACCTTCGGCATGAACGACGACATGCAGAAGGCGCTGGGCTATCTGCTGACCCAGGTTCCGGCTCCGGACTGCGGCGCGGAGTGGATCGTCATGAACTTTGCCCGTTCTCAGGCCTGGACCACCCCGGGCTATGACGCCTACTACAGCAAAGTGGCCGCCAAGGCCAAGGAGACCCAGGGCAAGATGGACGCCGCTTATTCCACCGACATCTCCCGCTATGTTCTGGCCGTCACCGCCCAGGGCTATGACGCTGCCGACGTGGGCGGCTATGACCTGACCGCCCTCCTGCAGGACACCCAGGCAGTCGTCAAGCAGGGCGTGAACGGCGCCATCTTCGCGCTGCTGGCTCTGGACAGCGGCAAGTATCCCTCCACTGTGCGGCAGGATTACATCAACGCCATCCTGAAAGCCCAGAAGGAGGACGGCGGCTTTACCTACAACCCCAAAGACCCCTCCGACCCGGATTTGACCTCCATGGCCATTCAGGCCCTGGCGCCCTACATGCAGGCCCAGGAGCCCGTGGGCGCCGCCGTGGAGAAGGCGCTGGCCTGCCTCAGCAAGATGCAGCAGCCCAACGGCGGCTTCACCGCCTGGGGCGAAAGCTCCTGCGAGAGCACTGCTCAGGCCATCCTGGCCCTGAACGCCGCGGGCGTGCCGCTGACCAGCGATGACTTCGTCAAGGACGGCCACTCTCTGCTGGACAACCTTATGAGCTTCCAGGCTGCCAACGGCGGCTTCCGCCATGTGCAGGACGGCGACGTCTCTGCCTACAGCAGCGAGCAGGCAGTCCGCGCGCTGGTGGACACCTACAACGCGGGCCACCTGGGCGTGAGCTACTACGGAGTGCGTTAATCCATGAAGCGGCGACAGATCCTCTGGCTGATCGTAGTTTTATGCCTGGCGCTGGTGGTGACCGTCGCGGCCATCACAACGCGAAACAGCGCAGCGGCTCCGGTCAGCGCAGAGCAGACCGCCGCGCCGACGTCCACCGTCCACCCCACACCGGAGGCTGCGGCCTCCGGTGTTTCGGACGAAAAGGAGACGCCGGCGCCGACTCCGACACCGACGCCCACACCCTCGCCCACGCCGGCGGCCCCTGTGCCGACTGCCACTCCGGCGCCGACTCCAACGGCAACACCACAACCGACTCCGGCGCCGGCACCCACACCGACACCTCAGGCGGAGACCGTGACGCTCACCATTGTCTGTGACCGGGCACTGGAGAGCAGCGAATTGCCGGACCCCGTGCGGGCGGTACTGCCGGGAAACGGTGTGATTCTCGCGGAGGTCACGGAGGAACTGGAGCCCGGCGACACGGTCTGGACCCTGCTGCAGCGGGTCTGCAAGGAGCAGGGCGTGGCACTGGAAGCCAGCTGGACCCCGGCCTATCAGACGGCCTACATCCAGGGCATCGGCCAGCTCTATGAATTTGACTGCGGACAGGGCTCCGGCTGGGTCTACAGCGTGAACGGCACCGTCCCCGGCGTGGGATGCAGCGGCTGCACACTCTCCGCCGGAGACGCGGTCCGCTGGATGTACACCTGTGATTACGGAAATGATGTAGGAGGTTGAGTATGAAGCAGCTGCACTGCGCCGTGAGCTTCGGCTTTTTTGCCGTGGTGCTCATCGTGACCATGCTGGTGCTGCACCCTGCCTACATCGCCATTTCCCTGCTGGGCGCCGCGGGCAGTCTCGCGGCGCTGACCGGATGGCACGGTCTGCGGCAGCGAATCCGATGGGTGCTGCCGCTGATGGTGCTGACGGTGTTTTTCAACGCCGCCTTCCAGCACCGGGGCGTCACGGCCCTGTGGTATCTTCCGAACGGCAACGCCGTCACGCTGGAGAGCACCGTCTTCGGCCTCTGCGCCGCGGGGATGCTGGCGGCGGCGGTGCTCTGGTGCGGATGCATGCACCAGGTGCTCACCTCGGACAAGCTCATGGCCCTCACCGGGCCGCTGCTGCCGTCGGTGTCGCTGCTGTTCAGCATGGCTCTGCGCATGGCGCCGCGGATTCTCCGTCGCCTGCGGGAGACCTATGACGTCCAAAAGGTGCTGGACACGGGCCGTGACCCGGTTTCCGTTTTGCGCCGGTGTATCCGGGCGCTGTCCGCCACGGTCTCCTGGATGCTGGAGCACGCCGTAGTCACCGCCGACAGCATGAAGGCCCGGGGCTACGGCGTCGGCAAGCGCACCCACTTTCACCGGGAGCGCTGGGGCGCCGACGAGACGGTGTTCAGCGCGGCGCTGCTCCTGCTCACGGCGCTGACCCTGGCGGGCATCTTCTCCGGCAGCGGGACGGAGGTTTTCTATCCCTCGCTGCAGTTTTCTCCACCCACGGCAATGAATCTGGCGGCATGGTGCTGCTGGGCGCTGCTCTGCACCCTGCCCATGCTGCACATCGGAAAGGAGGCGCTGGCATGGCGTCGATCTGCATCGAGCATCTGACCTTTACCTATCCCCTGTCCAGCCGGCCGGCCCTCCGGGATCTCACGCTCTCGGCAGAGGAGGGCGAATTCCTGCTGCTCTGCGGCGAATCCGGCTGCGGCAAGACCACGCTGCTGCGCCATCTGAAAACTGCCCTCACGCCTCACGGCACCCGCTCCGGCGAGATCCTGCTGGACGGGAAGCCGCTCACGGAGATCTCGGCCCGGGAGCAGGCAGAGCGCATCGGCTTTGTGCTGCAGCAGCCGGAGGACCAGATCGTCACGGACAAGGTCTGGCATGAGCTGGCCTTCGGGCCGGAAAATCTCGGCGTGGCGCCGGAGGTGCTCCGCCGAAGAGTCGGCGAAATGGCCAGCTTCTTCGGCATCCAGGAGTGGTTCGACCGGGATACGGACGCCCTCTCCGGCGGGCAGAAACAGCTGCTGAATCTGGCCTCGGTGCTGGTGATGCAGCCGGAGGTGCTGATTCTGGACGAGCCCACCGCCCGGCTGGACCCCATCGCAGCGGCGGAATTCCTCCGGGCCGTGGAGCGGGTGAACCGGGAGCTGGGCGTGACGGTGCTGCTCTCGGAACAGCGGCTGGAGCTGGCGCTCGGCATGGCAGACCGTGCTGTGGTGCTCCATCAGGGCGAGACCGCCGCCTGGGGCACGCCCCGGGAGGTCGCACGGAGGCTCTATGAAACGAAAAGCCCCTTTTTTGCCGCCATGCCCGCCGCTGTGCGCATCTGGGGCGGGCTGGGCGCAAAGGGCGACTGCCCCATGGACGTGCGCGGCGGAAAGGCACTGCTGCGGCAGGCTCCTCCAAAAGAGATGCACTTCCCTGTGGCAGAAGCGTCATCGGACAAACCACTGCTGCAGTTAAAAGATGTCTGGTTCCGCTATGAAAAAAACGCCCCGGACGTGCTCCGGGGGATGGAACTGACGGTGCAGCAGGGCGAGATTCTCGCCATTCTGGGCGGCAACGGCTGCGGCAAGACCACGGCGCTGCGGCTGCTGGCCGGAACACTCCGGCCCCAGCGGGGAAAGATCACGCGGCAGACCCAGCGCGTCTCCATGCTGCCCCAGGAGCCCACGGCCCTGTTCACCCGGCCCAGTCTGCGTCAGGAGCTGGCGGAGGCGGAAAAGCCGGACGAGCTGGCCGCCTTGATGGAGCTGGAGGACCTGCTGGACCGGGACCCGGGAGACCTCTCCGGCGGAGAACAGCAGCGGGCCGCCATGGCGGTGCTGCTGGCCCGGAAGCCGGAGGTGCTGCTGCTGGACGAGCCCACCAAGGGCATGGACGCCATGTTCCGGCGGCGGTTCGGGAAGCTTCTGCAAAGGCTCGCCCAGTCGGGTCTCGCCATCGATTTGGTAAGCCACGACGTGGAATTCTGCGCGGAATTTGCCCATCGGGCGGGGCTGCTGTTCGACGGACAGCTGCTGACCGAGGACGACAGCCGCAGTTTCTTCACCGGGAACCACTTTTATACCACGGCGACCAACCGCATGGCGCGGCAGTGGCTGCCGGAGGCGCTGCTCTGTGAGGAGGTGATCGCGGCATGTCAGAACGGGGACGCACCCGATTCGCGGCAGTCCTGACCCTGGTGCTGATCCCGGCGCTGGTGCTGCTGGGCAGTCTCGTCTGGGCCAACCGGCAGTTCTATCTGGTGAGCATCTTGGCCATCGTGCTGAGCCTGCTGCCCATGCTGCTGCGATTTGAGCGCCGGGGGCCCCAGGCCAGGGAACTGGTGATTCTGGCAACGCTCATGGCACTGGCGGCGGCCAGCCGGGCGGCCTTCAGCTTTGCACCAGCCTTCAAGCCCGTGGCAGCGGTGGTGATTCTCTCCGGGGCGGCCTTCGGCTGCGAGGCAGGGTTTCTTGTGGGCGCGGGCTCGGCCTTCCTGTCCAACTTCTTCTTCGGGCAGGGACCATGGACCCCCTGGCAGATGCTGGGCTTCGGCGTCATCGGCTTTCTGGCAGGGCTCTTCTTCGCCCATCGTTACCAACCAAAACGGCTGGGGCTGTGCATCTTCGGGTTTCTGGCGGTGTTTCTGCTCTATGGCCCCATGCTGGACGTGGGGAGCGTGCTCATGGTCAGCGGAGACGTGAACCGGGAGGTCATTCTCGCGGCGCTGGCCTCCGGCGTTGCCTTCAACGCCATCCACGCCTCGGCCACGGTGATCTTCCTAGCCCTGGTGGGCGAGCCACTGCTCCGGAAGCTGGACCGGGTGAAGATCAAATACGGGATATTAACCGATGCGGAATGAGTTCGCATCGGTTTTCTTCTTTACAATTCCCTGGAAATTTAGTATTCTAAAGGCATCCGAAAGAGAGAAAGAGAGGAACACATATGAAACGATCCTTCGGCACAAAACTGATTCTGGCGCTGCTGATCGTCGTGCTGCTCATGGGCACGGCTTCGGCGGACAGCTGGATGGAAAACTTCAAGCCCGTGCGCACCTATTCCGGTCAGTTTCAGGATGTATCGGCCCAGTCCTGGTACGCGGACACGGTGGCCCAGGCCTATTCCTTCGGCCTGATCCAGGGCATGTCCAAAACCACCTTTGAGCCCGGCGGCAATCTGACCGTCGCGGAGTGCGTCACGCTGGCAGTCCGGCTGCACAGCATCTACGCCGACGACGGCATGAAGTTTGAAGCCAGCCGTCCCTGGTACCGGGTCTACGTGGACTACGCCATGGAAAACCGCATCCTGCTGAAGGAACAGAGTGACTACAGCCGGAAGATCAGCCGCGCCTTCTTTGCGCAGATCCTCGCCCGGGCACTGCCCCGGGATATGGTCCCCGCCGTGAACGATGTGCCCGACGGCGCCATTCCCGATGTGACCGAGGACCTGGAGGCCTATGACGCCATCTATCGTCTCTATCGCGGCGGCGTGCTTCTGGGCAACGACAAGCTGGGTACCTTCCTGCCCGCCTCCAAGATCAAACGCAGCGAGGCCGCGGCCATCCTGCTGCGTATGGCCTGTCCGGAGCAGCGCCTGCACTTCTCCCTGAGCACCGAGATCACCGTCTACGGCAAGGACGGCAGCACCAAGGTCATCCCCGTGACCCAGCTGGCGGACTACCAGAGCAAGGGCTGGTACACCGAGCCCGTCACCAAGGTCTACAGCTACAGCGGCAGCACCAAGGTGGTGGAGGTCTCCAAGGTGGACGCCTTCCTGGCCAGCCACCCGGACTGGGCGGCAGAGCCCTTCACCGGCGTGGAGGCCAGTCTCAAAAAACAGAACAAGACCCAGACCTCCATCCCCGTCATCAGTGTGAACACCGGCGGCGTCGAGGTGCTGAGCAAGAATAATTATGTAAACTGCTCTGTCAACGTCTCCAACGTGCCCCAGTCTCAGGCGCTGAAGGGCGAGACCGGCGGCATCCGCCTGCGGGGCAACGCCTCCTCCTTTTACGGCAACGTGAGCAAAATCCGCGCAAACCCCGTCCCCTATCGTCTCAAGTTCGACAGCAAGGTGAACCTGATGGGCCTGAACGACGGGCTCAAGGCCAAGAGCTGGGTGCTGCTGACGAATCTGGACGCGGAGAAGGACGTGGTGAAAAACGACTTTGCCTTCCGGGTGGGCCGGATGCTGCTGGAGCCTGACGGCGCCTATGCCTCCCACGCCCAGATGGCCCACTTCTATCTCAACGGCGTGTTCCAGGGCACTTATCTGGTCTGTGAGCAGAACCAGGTGAACAAGGGCCGCGTCCAGGTCAACGAGCCCGAGGATGGCTACACCGGCACGGACGTGGGCTACTTCGTGGAGCTGGATGGCTACTATGAGGAGCCCAGCTTCACCATGAACTATGAAAACGCTACCGTCACCGACGTCAACGGCAGCACCCGCACTTTCCGCTCCAACGGCTACAGCATCAAGTCCGACGTCTTTTCCCAGGCCCAGAAGGACTTCATCGCCAAGTACATCCGGGGCGTGTTCAAGATCGTCTACCAGGCCTGCGAGAAGGGCAACTACCTCACCTTCGACAAGAACTACAACGTGGTGAAGTCCGACTTCACCAGCGCCAGGCAGGCGGTCAGCGCCGTGGCGGACGTGCGCTCCATGGCGGATATGTACATCCTCTATGAGCTGATGTGCGACTATGACGTGGGTGAGAGCAGCTTCTTCATGTGCGTGGACTTCTCCGCCGACAGCCAGTTCCCGAAGCTGACCTTCACCGCCCCCTGGGACTTCAACTGGACCTGTCAGGGCAGCGTCAACGGCAGCGTCTTTGCCGGCGCCTTCCGCACCAGCAGCTTCATCAGCTCCATGGGCGACCGCTCCAACCCCTGGTTCATCGTGCTGTATAAGCAGAACTGGTTCCGGGAGATCATCAAGACCCGCTGGGCCGAGATCGGCGGCGCCCAGGGCATCAGGCAGTGCATCGCCGATGAAAAAGCGATCATCGAGCTCTACAAGAGCGACTTCAACCGCCGCGGCTCCGGCGCCTCGGCCAGCGCTTACGCCAACCTGAGCTGGCTGGAGAAGCGCGCGTCCTATCTGGACGCAAGATGGAGCTGAATCGAAAGGAATCTCCATGCAGAATACCGCTGAAAAAATAGAACGTGCCGCCCTGGCCGGTCTTGCCGCCGCCAGTATGGAAGCGCGGGAGCGCTCCACGGAGATCTCCATGGCGGAGCTGGCCGCGCTGGTGGAGACCGCCGGCGGCGAAGCCGTGGTCACCGTGCTGCAAAACAAGCAGACCCCGGACCCCCGCACCTTCCTGGGCGAGGGCAAGGTGGCAGAGCTGAAGGAATGCATCCAGCAGAATGAATGCGACCTGGCCGTGTTCGACAACGAGCTCTCCCCCTCCCAGATGCGTGTCCTTTCGGAGGAGCTGGGTGTCCGGGTGCTGGACCGTTCCGGCCTGATTCTGGACATCTTCGCCCAGCGGGCGCAGACCCGCGAGGGCCAGCTGCAGGTGGAGCTGGCGCAGTACCACTATCTGCTGCCAAGACTCACGGGCATGTGGACTCATCTGGTGCGGCAGACCGCCGCCGGCGGCTCCTCCCCCATCGGCACCCGCGGCCCAGGTGAAACCCAGCTGGAGACTGACCGCCGGCACATCCGGCGGAAAATTCAGAAGCTGGAGGAAGAGCTGGAGGCCGTGCGCAAGGTGCGCAGCACCCAGCGCCGACGCCGGGAGAAAAACGCCATGCCCGTGGTGGCCCTGGTGGGCTACACCAACGCCGGGAAATCCACCCTTTTGAATCGTCTCACCGGGTCGGACATCCCCGCCAACGACCGGCTGTTCGACACCCTGGACACCACCACCCGGCGGCTGAAGCTGGACGACACCCAGGAGGTCCTGCTGTCAGACACCGTCGGCTTTATCCGCAAGCTGCCCCACCATCTGGTGGAGGCCTTCAAGGCCACGCTGGAGGAGCTGAGCTACGCCGACGTGCTGCTGCACGTGATTGACCTGTCGAACCCGGAGTGGGAGACCCAGGCCGAGGTGGTGGACCGTCTGATCGACCAGCTGGGCGCAGCCCAGACCCCCTGCATCCGCGTGTTCAACAAATGTGACGCCTACATGGGCATCCTGCCCCATGGGGAGAACATCGTCTGCATCTCCGCCCGCACCGGCGAGGGCGCAGACGCCCTGACCGAAGCCATCCGGGCCATTCTCGCCCGGCAGAATCGCCACGCCGTGCTCCTGCTGCCCTATTCCGAGGGCAAGCTCCTGGAGCTGCTGCACCGGGAGTGCAGCGTGCTGCGCACGGACTACAAGGAAACCGGCGTGGAGGTGGAGGCCGTCATCCGCCCAGAGCACTGGGGAAAGGTACAAGCCTATGAAATTTCCGGAAAGCATCCAGACGGAGCGCCTGATTCTGCGCCCATGGCGTGAATCAGACGCGGCAGCCCTCTTCCGCTGCGCCGCAGACCCCCGGGTGGGTCCGGCCTGCGGCTGGCTGCCCCACACCGGCGAGGACTACAGCCGGGAGGTCATCCGCACCATCCTCAGCGCCGACGGCACCTACGCCCTGACCCTGCCGGAGACGGACGAAGCCATCGGCAGCGTCAGTCTCCAGCCCACCACCCATCCGGACTGCATCGGCCATCTGATGCTGGGCTACTGGCTGGGCGCGGACTGGTGGGGCAACGGCTATATGCCCGAGGCAGCGGAGGCATTGCTCCGCTGCGGCTTTGAGGAGCTGGGGCTCACGGAGATCTGGTGCTCCCACTTTGAGGAGAACCACAACTCCCGCAGAGTCATCCGGAAGCTGGGCTTTGAGTATCGCTTCCTGAGTCGGGAGTTGGCCCCCTTCCTGGGCCAGATGAAGGACGTCTGGTACTACGTGAAAACACCATAACGACAGCATAACCCCCGCTCGATTGGAGCGGGGGTTGTTTCTCACGATCCTGTCATTCCGAGCCAGTGCGCACACTGGCGTGGGAATCCGTTCTTCTCAGGAACAGGCTTCAGCTTTACTCTAAAAAATGAGAATACGGATTGCCACACCAGTGACATCGGTCACTGGTTCGCAATGACAGCTTTCTTAGAAAAACTGGAGTTACTTGAAAACGACAACCCCCCGCTCATTCTGAGCGGGGGTAAACTTTTATAAGGGGATTGATTTGAGAGAGACTTTGGCTTACTTGTGGCCCATCTTCTTCATGCCTTCTTTGCCGAAGTGGAGCTCCTTCAGGCCCTCAACCTCGTCGCAGACCGGCTTGAAGCTGCAGCTGGCACAGTCCAGATCCTCCGGCAGACCCTCGAGGATCTTGTTCATGGTCTTGGTGACTTCGTTGACCTTCTTGGCGGTCTCGATGAACTTCTTGTAATCCACGGAAGGGTCGGTGACGAAGATGATCTTCACGGACTGGATGTTGGGGTTGGTGTGATACTGCTTGATGTAGTCAGCGCCCACGGACTTGAAGCTGATGCCCTTCTTGACGGCCTGCTTGCTGACGCGGACCTGCTCACGATGGCTCTCGGGGCTGACGCGGTTCATGTAGCCCTCGGGGAAGACGTGATACTTCACGAACTCCATGTTCTGGATGGTGTTGAAGGCTTCCTGCTCGTCCTTGCTGATCTCCTTCACGCCCAGGAACACGATGCGGGCAAAGGTGGAGTCGCCCTTGAGTTCCTTCAGATCGGAACCGTAGAGCAGAATCTCATCGCCGGAGACGAGGCTGTGGTCGTCGGTGACGCAGGTGAAGTTCACGGCGTCCTTGCCGCTGCCGCCCAGCTCGAAGGCGGCGTCCTTCATCATGACCAGCTCGCTGGCGCCAGTGTCCTTCCAGGCGTCGCGCTCGGAATAGGCCCACTTCTGCTTCGGGGTGCCCAGCTGGTCGAGGGTTTCGGTAATATAGCTATTAAAAAGATCCATGATATACCTCCATTAAGTCGTGAGTCTGAATAGAATCAGATGATTTCCAGTGCCTCGAGGGCCTGCTTGACGCCAACCATGATGTTGGAGTCCGCGGGCAGCTCGAACACGCTCTTGCCCTGAATGTCGTTGGCCGCGTGCAGCGGGTCGGTGGGGATGAAGGCCAGGTTCTCGACGTTCTCCAGCTTGATCAGATCGTTCATGCTGGGGTCCACCACGCGGTTGCAGATGATGCCGATGCGCTCGTACTTGATCAGCTCGTCAGCCACTTCCTTGATCTCCTTGCAGACGTTCACGCCCTTGGCGCTCTGGTCGGTGATGAGGATCAGGTGGGTCACCTCGTCCAGGACGCGGCGGCTGATCTGCTCGATGCCGGCCTCGCAGTCGATGACCACGTAGTCGAAATCGCCGGCCAGCATGCTGATGACTTCCTTCAGGTAGGAGTTCACAGAACAGTAGCAGCCCGCAGCCTCGGGGCGGCCGATGGCCAGGAAGCTGAAGCCTTCGCACTCCAGCATGGTGTCGAAGATGCGGAAGCGAGCCTCGTTGAGGATCTCGATGGCCTGGCGGTACTCGCCGCGCTCCGAAGTCTCAATGACGGCGTTGCGGATGTCGTCCAGGGTGTGCTCCACGTGGATGCCCAGGGCGGTGCTCAGACCGATGGCGGGGTCCGCGTCGATGGCAAGGATGCGCTTGCCGGGATGGGCGTCCACCAGATGGCGGACGATCGCAGAACATAGAGAGGTCTTGCCCACGCCGCCTTTGCCGGCCACGGCAATGATTTTCGCTTTGGTCTTGTTCTCTTCCATGGAATTCCCTCCAATAATTACAGATTGCTTTCCTTTCCCTCCGGAACGATCGTTCATTATTCTACACGTCGTCCGGTTTCCAGTAACTTGACCATATCATAGCAAGGGAATTGGTTTTTGTCTGTGCGTTAGTCACAAAACTACGGAAAAATCGCAAAAATTTTATCAATCCCGTGGAAAAACTGTGTTTTCAAGGGTTTTTCACCGGTTTTCACGGCTGCGCATAGGCTGGAACGGGTGATCAACATGAACGAATTCACACTGGAGAACTTTGAACAAATCTGGGCGCGGGTGCAGGGCGCGGCGGCTCCGGAGCCCGTGGACCCGGAGGCGGAGCTGCTGCGGTTTCTGGAGCAGGAGGCGGAGTGCGCGGTCTTTGAGTGCTGTCTCGCAGGCAGATGCCCGGGACTGGACGGACTGTATCAGGGCACCTGCCGGCGGTTCCGGGCACTGCGGGAGGAACACTTTCTTCGCACGGGCGAGCGCTTCTCCCCTGCCCAATCCTGCTGTGTCCTCCAGCGCAGTCTGCTGCAAGACCTGCGCAAGGACTATCTGAAAGCGAAGGAGCGGGCCGAGCAGTATGCCGCCGCTGCCGGTGCAGCCCGGGACGGAGAACTCTGCGCCCTCTATGGAACGCTCTCCCGGGAGACGGCGGAACACATGGAGAAGGTCAAAAAAATCATCCGGCGTTTGCTGGACGCCGGATGAGTGTTATTTGCTTTTGATACGCCGAATCAGAGCCAGGCAGCCCCAGATCAGGAGGAAGCCGGAGAAATCCAGCCAGACGTCGGAGATCTGGCCGCTGCGGCCCTCGGTGAAGAGCTGGATGGTCTCGTCCGTCAGGGCGGAGAGCAGACCCGCCAGCGGCGGGAAGGCCGGGCTGCGCTTTCCGCCGGCGGTGGCGCCGAACAGGAGACCGCCCAACACGGCGTACTCCGCAAAATGTGCAAGCTTGCGGATCATGTGGTCCGTGAGAAAGGGGAACCAGCCGATCAGCAAGGCAAGCAAGCCGCCGCTCTCCTGCTTGCTCAGATCTGCGGGCATCATGGAGTGGCCCCAGATGACGGCAAGCCACAGGACCGTCAGCACCATGAACAGGACACGCCGGGTTTTGCCGCGTTCCGTCATGCCTGCTGCTCCCGAATCTTCCGCACCCAGCAGCGGTGGCACATGGCCACATAGCTGTCGTTGCCGCCCAGCAGAAT
>CAMHRJ010000026.1 GCA_946187475.1 uncultured Clostridia bacterium
CGCCGCAGCCCAGCATCTCCACCAGCTCACAGGCGCGCTCCACGGCCTCCACGGTACCCATGGGGTCCAGACCCTTTTCAAAGCGGCCGCTGGCCTCGGTGCGCATGCCCAGGGCGGCAGCGGTGCGGCGGACGGAGGGGCCGTTGAAATTGGCGCTCTCAAAGACCACCATGGCGGTGTCGCCCTCGATCTCGGAGTTGGCGCCGCCCATGACGCCGGCCAGAGCCACGGGCTTGGTCTCGTCGCAGATGGCCAGCATGTTGGGATTCAACGGACGGTCGTTGCCGTCCAGAGTCTGGAGCACCTCGCCCTCGGCAGCCCGGCGGACGATGATCTGCTTGCCGCCGATGCACTTGAAGTCGAAGGCGTGCATGGGCTGGCCGTACTCCAGCATGACGTAGTTGGTGATGTCAACGATGTTGTTGATGGGGCGCACGCCGCTGTTGCGCAGACGCTCGCGCATCCACTCGGGGCTGGGCGCGATCTTCACGTTGCGCACCATGCGGGCGGTGTAGCGGGGGCAGAGCTCCGGCTCATCAATGCGGATGCTGACGTGGTTGCGGATGTCGTCCTCGCAGCCCTTGACTTCAGTCTTGTGGAGCTTCAGCTCCTTGCCGAAGGTGGCGCTGGCCTCCCGGGCCAGACCGATGACGCTCAGGCAGTCCGGGCGGTTGGGGGTGATCTCAAACTCCACCACGTGGTCGTCCCGGCCGATGATCACGGCGATGTCGTCGCCGGGCTTGGCACCTTCCTCCTGCATTATCCAGAGGCCGTCCTCGATGGCGTAGGGATAGTCGTGGAGGGTGAGACCCAGCTCGCCGATGGAGCAGAACATGCCCTCGGAGCGGACGCCCCGCAGCTCGCCGGTGTGGATCTCTGTGCCGTTGGGCAGCAGAGAGCCGTCCAGCGCCGTGGGGATCAGATCGCCTTCCTTCTGGTTCTGGGCGCCGGTGACGATCTGGATGGGGGCATCCTTGCCCACATCCACCTGGCAGACCCACATGTGATCGGAGTCGGGGTGCCGCTCCATGTGGAGAATCTTGCCCGCGACGACGTTTTGGATGTTGGCGTGCAGATCCTCAACCACCTCCACCTTGGAGCCGGAGAGGGTCATAGCCTCGGCAAATTCACGGTCGCTGACCGCGGAGCAGTCCACAAAGGTGTCCAGCCATTTTCTGCTTAAATTCATGGTAGTTTCTCCTTTCTCAGAACTGCTCCAGGAAGCGGACGTCGTTTTCGAAGATCAGACGCAGGTCGCTGATCTTAAACCGGCGCATGGCCAGACGCTCCAGACCCATGCCGAAGGCCCAGCCGGAATAAACGCTGGTGTCGATGCCGCAGCCTTCCAGCACCTTGGGGTGCACCATGCCGGCGCCCAGGATCTCGATCCAGCCCTCGCCCTTGCAGGTGGGGCAGCCCTTGCCGCCGCACTTGTGGCACTGGATGTCCAGCTCGCAGCTCGGCTCGGTGAAGGGGAAGTGGTGGGGGCGGAAGCGGGTGACGGTGCCCTCGCCGTAGATCTTTTCGACCACGAGGTTGAGCGTTGCCTTGAGGTCCGCCATCGTGACGCCCTTGTCGATGACCATGCCCTCGATCTGGTGGAACATGGGGGAGTGGGTGGCGTCCACCTCGTCCTTGCGGTAGACGCGGCCGGGGGCGAGCATGCGGATGGGCAGGGGCTTGGTCTCCATGGCGCGGATCTGCATGGGGCTGGTCTGCGTGCGCAGCAGGATGCTGCTGTCCTCGGTGAGATAGAAGGTATCCGACCACTCCCGGGCGGGATGGCCCTCGTCTGTGTTCAGCTTGGTGAAGTTATAGTCGCTCTGCTCGATCTCCGGGCCGTCCAGGATCTCGAAGCCCATGCCGATGAAGATGTCCTTGATCTCGTCCAGGACGATGTACATGGGGTGCTCGTGACCCACGGCCACTTCCTTGCCGGGGATGGTCACGTCCAGCTTCTCGCTTTCCAGACGCTGGTTGAGCATCAGCTCATTGAGCTCGGCTCTGCGCTTCTCGATGGCGTTTTCCACCTCGGCGCGGACCTGGTTTGCCAGCTGGCCCATGGCCGGGCGCTCGCTGGGGTCCAGCTTGCCCATCATCTTCAGCAGCTTGGTCAGTGCGCCCTTTTTGCCGAGATACTGGATGCGCAGGGCCTCCAGCTCCTCGGGCCCCGGCGCGCCGAGAATGGCGCTGACGGAGACCTCGCGCAGGTCTTGCAGACTCTTTTTCATGCGGTTCTACACTCCTTAGTAAAATAAAAGAATAAACAAAAAAAGAACCTTTCATCCCAAAACAGGGACGAAAGGATTTCAAACACTTCCGCGGTACCACCCGACTTCGATGCAGCGCATCGCACTCTTCAGCTGTAACGGGCATACCCGCCGGTGATTGGCCGGGGCTCCCGGGCGAACCAAGCGCGCCTTCGCAAGACGCTTTCAGCCGATGACGTCTCTCTCTGCTGCCAAAGGGGATGCGCTATTTTCCCGTTCCACGCCATATTGGTTTTGTAACAGTCTATTTATAGCACAGCCTCCAGAAAAAAGCAAGAGGAAACCCGGGCCGCAACGGCACTTTTTACACACCATTCGGCACATTTTGCGTTTCTATTGCGCGGAAGGTGTGCATAGAATGAAGCTGTGGATTTGACGCGGGCAGAGAACTGCGGTATAATGCATACAATATTACCACAAAAAGGGGCGTGCGCCTTGGAAACCGATCTGACTCTGCCGCGCCGGGCGCGCGATTCCCACAAGGGCGACTATGGCCGCCTGCTGATCGTCGGCGGCTGTGTGGGCTACACGGGCGCGCCCAATCTCTGCGCGTCAGCGGCGGTTCGCTGCGGCGCCGGACTGGTGAGCCTCGGGGTGCCGGAGCCCATCTATTCCATCTGCGCCGTGAAGCAGGATTCTGCCATGCCGTTTCCGCTGCCGGCGGAGGACGGGAAGCTCTCTGCATTGGCCATTGACCCCATTCTGGAACGGCTGGAGAACAGCGACGTCTGCGTCCTTGGCCCGGGTCTGGGCCGGAGCGACGCTTTGACGCAGCTGGTGCAGACTGTGATTCGGGAGACACCGATCCCGCTGGTGCTGGACGCCGACGCGCTCTTCGCTGCGGCCCAGGCACCGGAGGTGCTTCTGGAGGCCGGCGCGCCGGTGATTCTCACGCCCCACGAAGGAGAATTTGCCCGATTCCGCCCGGAGCGGTTTTCCGACCGTGTGGAAGAGACCGCTGCATTTTCGCTGAAATATCGCTGCACCGTGGTGCGCAAGGGACCGGAGACGGTCTGCGCCTTCCCGGATGGGAGCGCCGCACGGCTTCGTGTCGGCAATCCCGGCATGGCCAAAGGCGGCAGCGGCGATGTGCTGGCCGGGATGCTGGGCGCGTTCCTGTGCCAGAAGCAGATCGAGCGCCCGGCGGAGACTGCGGTCTGGGTCCATGGCCAGGCGGGGGACCGCTGCGCCCAGCGTCTGGGCGAATACGCCATGACGCCTTCGGACCTCATCGACGCCATCCCGGAAGTCACAAAGCAAATGACGCTTTAAGGAGGCATTATGCGGCGAAGCAAGCTCGCTGCACGCATGATAACCATCCTGCTCCTGCTCACGGCCTGTGCCGGCAGGGGAGATGCATCCACCGTGGAAGCCCTGCGCGAATCGGTGCAGGACGCCACGGTCCAGGTCACGGCGGAGGTCACGGTCCTCGGGACCGACACTGCCGAGACCTATACCTACGATTATACGGAAACCGACCAGGGCTGCGCCATGGTCGTGACCGCGCCGGAGCTGCTCCGGGGCGTGACCGCACACATCGAAGCGGGGGAGACCACCCTGGAATACGACGGGGTGCTGCTTCCGGCGCCGCTGGGTGAGCCCGAACGCGCGCCGCTGACGGCGGTGCAGCAGATTCTGGACGCCCTGCGCACCGGCCACCTGGACGCCGTCTGGCGGGAGGGTGACGCCGTCGTCGCCCAGCTGATTCCGGCGGACGATACCGCCGTTCGCCTGTATCTGGACGACGCAGGCACGCCGATGTTTGCGGAGATCATCTTGAACGATACCGCAGTGCTCCACTGCGCGCTGACACATTGGAAAACAGAAAGAGGTACGAGCCATGAATCGAACGATCCGAACCTGGGTTGAGATCAGTCTCGGCAGCCTGGCACACAATTACAACGAGATTCGCCGCCACCTGCCGGAAAACTGCGAGCTGCTGGGCATCTGCAAGGCCAACAGCTACGGTCACGGCGCGGTGCGCGTGGCCCAGCTGCTCAAGCAGCTGGGCTGCCGCTGGATCGCGGTGAACAACTATGACGAGGCGGAAGAGCTGCGCGCGGCGGGCGTCAGCATGGAGATTCTCATCCTGAGCCCTCAGCCCGCGAACATCGCCGTGGACCTGGCGGAGCTGCATGTGACCCAGGCCATCAGCTCCCTGGAATATGCTCAGCGGCTGAACCGCCATCTGGAGGGCACGGACCTGAAGCTGAAGGCCCACCTGAAGCTGGAGACCGGCATGGGCCGCACGGGCTTCGAGGCCAAGGACCCGTCCCAGGTGGATGACATGGTGGCGGCGCTGCATCTGCCCCACCTGGAGATTACCGGCGCTTTCACCCATATGGCGGTGGCAGACGACCCCGACGACGATTTCAGCCAGGTGCAGTTTGACCGCTTCATGACGGTCTGCGACGCTCTGGAGCAGCGCAGCGGAAAGACACTCCGCATGCGCCATTGCGCCAACAGCGGCGCCGTGATCAACTATCCCGAGATGTATCTGGACATGGTGCGCCCGGGCCTGCTGCTCTATGGCCAGTACCCCGGCGAGAACACCAACGGCTTCGACCTCCGTCCGGCCATGGAGCTGAAAAGCCGCGTCTGCGAGATCACCACCCACCACCCCGGCGACACCATCAGCTACGGCCGCACCTTCACCTGCGACCGGGAGATGCGCTTTGCCGTCATTCCCGTGGGCTATGCCGACGGCCTCCTCCGGGGCCTGTCCGGCAAGATCGACGTGGTGATTCGTGGTCATCGCTGCCGCCAAGTGGGCCGAATCTGCATGGACATGTGCATGATCGACGTCACCGATCACCCGGAGATTCGCGTCGGCGACGTGGCCACGGTCTTCGGCGCCGAGCCCACTGCGACGGAACAGGCGGCCAAGGCGGGCACCATCAGCTATGAGCTGCTCTGCGCCATGAGCCAGCGGGTGCCCCGGGTTTACGTGGACTGAATAAATCCATCCCGCTCCGGTAAGAATATGGATACATTCTTACATCGGAGGTAATTACCCATGCAAATGGAACAGCCAGTCCGGCGGGGAGATATTTTCTTCGCAGACCTCAGTCCCGTGGTGGGCAGCGAGCAGGGCGGCATGCGCCCGGTGCTGATCATCCAGAACGACGCCGGCAACCGCCACAGCCCCACGGTGATCGCCGCGGCGATCACGTCCAAAACCGGCAAGACGCCGCTGCCGACCCACATCGGCGTGGCGGCGCGCACCTGCGGACTCAGCCGGGACAGCATCATACTTTTGGAACAGATCCGCACCATCGACAAAACCCGCCTGCGGGAGCGCATGGGCCGGTTGGATGACCGGAGCATGGCCCGCGTGAACGGCGCCATCGCGGCGAGCTTTGGACTCCCGCAGTAGCGTCAGAACGGGCGCACTCCATTTTGCAGCCGCTGCCCTCATCAGAGCGCCGCGACGGCGCCATATCCGTTTCCCCGTTCTTCCTTTCCAAATCAAAGCGGACGCTTTGATTTGGTATCCTGTACATCGATCATCGGGCAATTCTATTTCCACTTCGGAGGAATCACATATGAAAAACCGCACCACAAAGACGCTTTTGATTCTTCTGCTGGTGGCCGTTCTGGCCGCCACGGGGGTCTATGCCGCCGTGCGCTACGGCACCCAGGACGACCCGCTGGTCACCATGAGCTATCTCAACGAGGTGAAGGAGCCGGAGCTGGCCGACGCCTATGCGGTCAAGGCTTCCGCCGCAGTGGAGGAGCTGAAGAACAATCTCCCCGCCGCCAACAACGCCGCCATCACCGGCGACTACGTCAGCGCGGAGCTGACCCAGGGCCAGACCCTCAAGTGCGAAGCGGGCACGGAGCTGATGCTCCGCAGCGGAAAGGCTGCGGCCTCGGCTGCGCTCACGGACATCACCGACGGCTCGACCCTGGAGGCAGGGAAGGCCCTCACGGCGAACCACCTGTACATCGCTCCGGCGGCCGGAGTCACCCTCCAGACCGAGAGCGGCGCCGCCCTGATGCTCCGCGGTGATTATTCTATCGGATAAAAATGAATCGGAATCATGAACTGCGTGTCGATTGACGCGCAGTTTCTCCATTTATGAAGAAATTTTTAATGAAAAAATTGGTCAAAAAGCGATAGACAAACCGCAAGATGCATGCTATACTATGGGATGATTAGTAGTGGGGATAGTATGCCCCAAGCTGCAAATCCAGTTTTTGAGAGTTCGTTTTTGGTCGGTTGCTGAGACCCGAAGCGCACACAAAAACTGTATGGCGAACCGCCCGGTTGCTGTTTGGGCGGCGCGCTGAGATACCATGAAAACTGCATAACCGGTTGCTGATAGTTACCGGGACACCTGTCCCTCTTTTTTTGCTGCTGAGCGTTCGCGCTCAGAAAAGAGGACGGGTGTCCCCGGGTGCGTTCCAGTGACCGCCGTTTTCGGCGGTCCGCGCATTTTAAACTGGAATTCTGTCCAAAGGCAGCCGGAAGGCTGCCTTTTTTGTTATCTGCCGCAATCAAAGAATGTCATTGCGAGGCAGTGCGCACACTGCCGTGGCAATCCGTAACTCCCCGGGAACAAATTATTTTGTTTCTATATAAATGTAAGCCCCCAAAAAACGCTTTGTTCCCTCCTGTCATTGCGAGGCGGGCAAAGCACGCCGTGGCAATCCTCGGTTGAGTATTGTCGTTGCGAACCAGTGACCGATGTCACTGGTGTGGCAATCCGTAATACCCGATAGGAACCCCACGGCAGCCCCCAAACCCCAAAAGAAAGGAAAAAGAAAAGCATGAAAAAAAGACTTTTAAGCCTCGTGCTGTGTCTCGTCATGGTCTTCTCGCTGTTCCCGTTCGTGGCCTCTGCGGAGTATAACACTCCTGAGACCCAGCAGGACGGTTCAGTGATCACGAACCCCAAGGCGGCGCAGGACGCGAGCAAGAACCTGAATCTCACCAAGACCCTCTCCCAGGGCGCGAACGGTGCCTATGACCTCAAGCTGGAGTCCTGGGCCACCGGTGAGGTCAAGGCCTACACCGAGAAGATCCCCACCGACTTCGTCGTCGTGGTCGACCAGTCCGGCTCCATGGACACGCGCGACATGCCCACCGGTACCCCGTCCGTCCAGAACAACAAGTATCTGGAGGATATCGCCAACGGCGCCTACTACTACAAAGACGGCGATAACTACTATCGCGTCTACGGCGTCAAGGATTATCTGTATCGCTACTATCCGGCCAACTACTGGTTCACCGGCGACATCGTCGAGCATCTCGGAACGGACATCGGCTGGTTCATGGGCGAGACCGACGCCACGACGAACATCGACAACGCGTTCTACTTCCGCGAGGTCGTAAACGGAACGACGTATTATATTCCGATTCAAACCACGATTCAGGGCAAGATCGGTACTTATGTAATGCGCTTCCAGTTCCCGAGCAAGATGACTGGAAACACCTACAAATTTGACCGTGAGGTTACGACGTATTCCTCCAATGGCAACTCGCCCTGGTACAAGAACGTCCTGAACGGCGATGTTATGACGAGCGGCGCACTCTGGTCTACTGCGAATTCCACAGTGCAAACATTGTATCCAAACGACAACGAGTACACCTATTCCACAATCAACCTGCTTCTGGCCAGACCCAGAACCGGTATGTACATCAACTATCCGATGTATGGCCGCCATCTGTCCTACACGAAGCTCTGCTATCGTGACGTGAACGGCGTGGAGCATGAGGTGGCGTCCAACAGCAACGGCCGCACCACGTGGGAGTACTGCGACGATGACGGGCTTGCCCGCACCACGGACAGCGTGACGTCTGCCCGCCCGACCTACTCCGGTCTCTATACCTTCTCCGGCACGACGGACCGTATCACCGCCCTGAAGGCGGCGCTGACGGAGTTTGCGCAGGCGGTCGCCAACGAAACGGATGATTTCGGCAAGGTTGACAACCGCGTTTCCATCGTCGGCTTCTCCAGCACCGGCTACAACAACACCGAGCTGCTGACCCACACCGAGCGCAATATCACCGGCACCAGCACGAACGGGTGGCAGAAGAACACCTGCGACGGCAACGTCTCCGAGTATTACGGCAAGGGTCTGGTCGGCGCCACGGACGGCAATGCCGGCACGGTCAACGCCAAGATCACCAGAGCCATCACCGCCATCACCGCCAACGGCGGCACCCAGCCCGAGGACGGCCTGAACATGGCCTACAAGGTGCTCACGAACCGCAGCAACACCACCTACACGCTGCGCAGCGGCGCGAACAAGGGTGAGACGGTTGATCGCAACACCGTCGTCATCTTCTTCACCGACGGTCAGCCCGGCGACTATCACTACAGCAACCAGTACTCCGAGGCCAACGAGGTGGTCGCGCAGGCGAAGTACATCAAGGACAACGGCGCGAGCCTCTACTCCATTGGCGTCTTCGGCGAGTCTGACGCCAACCCGCTGACCTATGCGGATACGTCTCAGAGCCAGTCCAACAGACAGGCGTGGAAGTATCTCGGCGGCTGGATGGAGACCTATCGCGAGGGCAGTACCTATTACTGCCTGCGCCGCCAGTGGCGTCCCAACAACGCCGACGGCTACACCGCCACTCCGAACGACACCATTTTTGATTACATGTCTGTCGTCTCCTCCAACTATCCCGACGCGAAGAACTTCATCGCTCCGACGTGGCTGACCGGCGGCTTCCAGGGCAACTACATTGCCGCTACCGATGGCGACGCAGTGCGTCAGAAGAGCACGGCGGAGGCCACCAACAAGTACTACCGCATGGCCTCCAGCCAGGATACCCTCGTCGCGGCCTTCCTCGCGGCAGTCACGATGAACAACGAGGAAACCGGCACCCCGGTCACGATCAACAGCTCCGCTGTGCTTCAGGACCAGCTGAACCTCACGGACTTCGACGTCACTGACGCCTCTATGACCGCGAAGGTCGTCAACTACAGCAACAATGCTGAGGATGCCGCGCTCAGCGGTCAGCTTGACACCTCTGAATCTGATCTGGCAAATGGAGTTGTTAAAGTCTCCGGCTTCGACTATACGGCCAACGGCAACTATGTCGTGAACAATCAGGGCAAGAAGCTGGTCGTGACCATCACCGGCCTGACCCCGAAGGCCTTTAACCAGAACCTGTACTCCAACGTTGACGGCGAAGAGGTCTTGGGCGCCGGTATCTACGGCGACGGCATGGATCGTCCTGTCGTCCAGATCGAGTCCCCGATTGTCAATGTGAAGAAGGCTGTCAGCTACTACGTCGCAGACTTCAACGCCCCGCTGATTGTGGCTAAGGACGCAACGATTAACAGTAGAAACGTCATGAACGGCGATTTCAAGATGAGCGGCAATGATGCCGTTTATCAGCTGAACTATGCCAGCGGTACCATTGCCGGCGGCACCGTGACGCTCAACAGTGCCTACACCACGGCCGACACTGCCAACATTACGGGTAAGCACGTCGGCGACGGGAAGACGCCCGTTGAGACGACCCAGACCGTCAGCGTCATCCCCGGCAGCAGCGTCTATTTCGATGATGATCTGTATAACGGCGCGGCCAAAGAAATCTACGACGGCAGCGGCTACAATGCGCAGGTCGCCGTCTCCCCGACGACCACTGAAGCAGCGACGGGCAAAAACAGCATCAGCATCACCTTCAATGGTACCGGCATTGACATTTACTGCACCACCGATTCCGCCAGCGGCTATATCCAGGCCAAATGCGACGGCGAGCAGGTGCAGACCACCAAGAACCAGTCCGTTACCACGCGCTACAACGTGCCCACTGTCAGCTATTCCGGCTTGGCCTACGGCCAGCACACCGTGACGCTGACCATCCTCAGCAGCTCCCACTATAAGCTTGACGGCGTGCGCGTCTACGGACCGGTCAATAACCAGAATCTGTATAACGATACGCCGGATGAGAAGAACGCAGCCTACATCAACATGCGTGAGGCTCTGGTGAATGACAACGGCGTATCCCAGGCGTTCTCTGACAGCATGACGGATGCCGTTCTCGGCGCTCTGTTCGTGGACGACAGCTCCAAGCTCACCCGGTACGTCAGCATGACGCAGGAAGAGATTGAGGCTGGTGACACTCCCGCGAAATATGTGGACGCTCAGGGCAATGACGTAGAAGCCACTGCAGATGGCGCGATCCCCATGAAGCTTCAATATGAAACTCAGTTTGATGCCTACAAGGCCAACAGCCCGAAGAATGAGATCTACCTCAACAAGAACCAGGCCATCATCTTCCAACTCTCCACCGCTGCTGAGACTGCCGCCGCAAACGGCAATCTCTGGATCGGTCTGAGCGCACCGGATCAGAACAAGGACTCCGGCACGGTAACGCTCAATGAGGGCAAAACCATCGACGTCACCTCCGGTGTGGATATGTATTATCCGATCACCAGTGACATGATCGGTGCAAATCGCGTTGTGACCCTCACCAACACCGGCGACAACATGATCTCCGTTACGAACCTGAAAATCACCGGTAACGAGGCGATTTACAACGCTGCGAAGGCACCCAAGGCAAATGCAAACTCCCTCAGCGTGAACGAGCCTATGGCTTCCGTCCTGTCTGTGGAAGATGTCATTCCGATGGTGTTCGAGCCGATGACCTTGCGTTCCGTGAAGATCGCCGCCAGCAACGGCGTGGATCCCGAGGCGGTCGTGGAGCCTGAAGTGCCCGAGACCCCGGCACCCACGGAGGAACCCGAGGTGACCCCGGACCCGACTCCGACTCCTGAGGTGACCCCCGAGCCGACCCAGGCGCCCAGCGTTCATGACATTGTCAAGCAGATCGTCTCCAGCTTCGTGAGCAGTCTGTTCCGGAGCATCTCCCGCCTGTTTGGCAATTGATGAAGGAGGATAAACGATGAAAAAAGTCTATGCGAAACCGCAGCTTTATGCGGAAGCATTTGCACTGGTAGAGCATGTCTCAGCTGGTTGTGCGTATAAGGCGCAGTTCAGCAATGACTGCCAGATTGAGCTGGACGGTATTACATATTTTACAGCAGCTGCACATTGCAGCGATGATGGCATTATGCTTTTGGGTAAGGACGATGCAGAAATGTTGGATTTCTACGCTATGAACTTGCGGTGCTATAACTCGTTTGTGGATTTCACCAACGGACAGCAGTTCTTCGTCTCCTAAGATCCTAAACTTAGCCCCCGGGCTTCGGCCCGGGGGTTTTTCTTGACTTTCTGCCGGATTCTGCTATAATCCAAAATTGAAAATCATTTTCAAATCGGAGGAATCCCCCATGAAACGACTGACGGCGCTGCTTTTGGCACTGGTTTTGATTTTTGCGCTCACCGCCTGCGGCGTCTCCGGCGACGTGGCGGCGGACGGGGAGCTGAACATCGTCACCACGATCTTCCCGCTCTACGACTGGACCCGCGCGGTGCTGGGCGATAACCCCGCCGGCGCGGAGCTCACCATGCTCCTGGGCACGGGCGTGGATCTGCACAGCTATCAGCCCACGGCGGAGGATCTGCTGAAGCTTGCCACCTGCGACCTCTTTATCTACGTGGGCGGCGAGTCTGACGCCTGGGTGGAGGACGCCCTGGCCGAGGTGGCGAACCAGAACATGATCGTCCTGAACCTCATGGACCTTCTGGGCGACGCCGCCCGGGAAGAGGAGACCGTGGAGGGCATGCAGGCTGAGGAAGAGGCGGAAGAGGAGGACGAGCCGGAATACGACGAGCACATCTGGCTCTCCCTGCGCAACGCCGCGACCCTGACACAGGCCATCGCCGACGCGCTCGCGGAGCTGGACAGCAGCAATGCTGAGACCTACGCCGCCAACGCCGCTGCCTATCTGCAGGAGCTCACGGCTCTGGACGGAGAGTATCAGGCTGCGGTGGACGCTGCCGCGAAGGATACCTTGCTCTTCGCCGACCGCTTTCCGTTCCGCTACCTGACCGAGGACTACGGTCTGAACTACTATGCCGCCTTCTCCGGCTGCAGCGCCGAGAGTGAGGCCAGCTTTGAGACCGTCGTCTTTCTGGCGGACAAGGTGGACGCTCTGAACCTCAGCACCGTCCTGACTATCGAGAACAGCGACGGCCGCATCGCCCAGACCATCATCGACAATACGAAAGCCAAGGACCAGTCCATCCTGGCCATGGATTCCATGCAGGGCACCACAGCCCAGGACGTGGAGGCAGGGGAGACCTACCTCGGCGTCATGCAGCGGAATCTGGATGTGCTCAAACAGGCCCTGAACTGAATCACAAAACCGCGCAGGACATTCCCTGCGCGGTTGCAATCTTTTCCGGAGATGGTATAATGATCTCATCGGAGGTGACGATATGGACGCGAAACTGAATCCCGAACAGCTGGAGGCCGTGACCACCACGGAGGGCTTCGTGCGGGTGATCGCCGGCGCCGGCAGCGGCAAAACCCGGGCCCTGTCCCACCGCTTTGCCTATCTGGTGAACGACCTGGGCATCATGCCCGGCAACATCCTCTGCGTCACCTTCACCAACAAGGCGGCCAACGAGATGCGCCAGCGCATCCACAATCTCACCGGCGACAACGACACCGGCTACATCAACACCTTCCACGGCTTCTGCGTTTCCATCCTCCAGGAGGACAGCTACGCCGTGCAGTATCCCAAGAGCTTCCTGGTGCTGGATAACTCCGACATCGACGACATTCTCCGCATCATCTACGAGGAGCGGAATCTCACCCTCCGGGACATGACCTTTTCCGCCGCCCGGGACATGATCGAGATCCAGAAGCTCTTCCGCAAGCCGGAATACTATCTCGATCTGATCAACCTCTCCCTGGCAGCGCTGCTGGAGAAGTATCAGCAGGCCACCTCCACGGACGACGTGATCTTCTACGGCTACCTCTACCAGCAGAAGAAGTGCTTCGGGCTGGACTATAATGACCTGATCAAATTCTCCCTCTACATCTTCCAGCAGAACGAGGCCATCCGCCTCAAATGGCAGCAGCGGCTGGAGTACATCATGATCGACGAGTTTCAGGATATCGACCTGCTGCAGTATCAGCTGATGGAGGTGCTCTGCGACTACCACAAAAACCTCTTTGTGGTGGGCGATCCGGACCAGACGGTCTACACCTGGCGCGGCGCCGACATCCGCTATCTGCTGGAGTTTGACAAGCAGTATCCCACCACGAAAACCATCCTCATGATGCGAAACTACCGCTCCACGCCCCAGATCCTCGCGGCGGCAAATTCGCTGATTGCGAAGAACCAGAACCGCATGGAAAAGAACCTGATCCCCACGCTGCCGGAGGGCGGCAGTGTCCTCTGCCACCACGCGGAAAACGCGGAAGGGGAGGCGGAGTGGATCGCTTATCAGCTCCACGAACTCCACGATCAGGGCGTGCCCTACGGGGACATGACCATCCTCTACCGCGCCCACTATGTGACCCGCACGGTGGAGACCGTTTTGCAAAAGCGCAAGGTACCCTATACCATCTACAGCGGCGTACCCTTTTACGGCCGCATGGAGATCAAGGACGCCCTGAGCTACCTGCGCATGATCGCCTACAAGGACGACCTGTCCTTCCGGCGCGTTGCCAACAAGCCCAAACGCAACCTGGGCCAGCGGCGGATGCAGTTTTTGCAGGAATACGCGGCGGAGCACGGCTGCTCCCTCTATGACGCCCTGCGCCGCACCCTGGAGGATGAGATTTTCAAGGGCACCAAGGCCGCTCAGCTCGTCCGTCTGATCGAGGCTTTCGCCGCCGACTACGCCGACCGGCCCATCTCCGAGGTGCTGAACGCTCTCCTGGACGAAAGCGGCTATGAGGCCATGCTCCGCACCGAGGGCAGCCAGGAGCGGCTGGACAACCTGGCAGAGCTGAAGCAGTCCGTCTTTGAATACGAGACCACCTGCGGCGAGGAAGCCGCCCTGGAGCATTATCTGGCCCACGTAGCCCTGTTCACCAACGCCGACGTGGCCGAGGAGCAGGGAAAGGTGAAGCTCATGACCGTCCACGCGGCCAAGGGCCTGGAGTTTCCCTATGTGTTCCTCTGCGGCATGAACGAGGGTATTTTCCCCTCCCGCAAGACCCGGACCCTGCCGGGCATGGAAGAAGAACGCCGTCTGGCCTTCGTGGCTATGACCCGGGCAGAAAAGCGGCTCTATCTCTCCGAGGCCGACGGCCGGGGCATTGACGGCGCGCCAAGGTATCCTTCCCGGTTCGTGCTGGATGTGGATCAGGCGCTGCTGGAGTATACGGAAAAGCCCCGGGAGGGCCTGATCCGGGACGCCCGGGAGTACATCGCCCACAATGAGAAGTTCCTGCCCGCCGAGGCGCCCAAGGCCCTGGAAGTTGGCCAGCGGGTGCGCCACGCCATCATGGGGGAGGGCACCGTCGTGGGCGTGGACACCGACAAGGGCGCTCACATCGTCCAGTTCGACAGTCTCACCACCACCCGCCAAATCTCCTTCAAGGCGAAGCTGGAGGTCATCGAAGCGTAAAAACAGCAGGCTCTGCATTAGAGCCTGCTGTTTTCATTCCGTCCATTCCCGCACCATGCGGATTTCCCGGATGTAGCCCGCGTCATCGTTGGGCGTCTCCAATATGAAGGGTCTGCCCGCCAGGGCGGGGTGGGTGACGATGCGGCGGATGGCGTCTTCGCCCAGATGGCCCAGACCCAGCTTCTCGTGCCGGTCCTTGTGGGAGCCGCGCTCGTTTTTGCTGTCGTTCAGGTGCACCGCCCGCAGCCGGTCCAGACCGATCACCCGGTCAAACTCCGTCAGCACCCCGTCCAGATCGTTCACGAGGTCATACCCTGCGTCCCAGGTGTGGCAGGTGTCGAAGCAGACTCCCAGCTTCTCCCGGCAGTCCACCCGGTCGATGATCTCCCGCAGTTCTTCAAAGGTGCCGCCCACCTCGCTGCCCTTGCCGGCCATGGTCTCCAGCAGCACGGTGGTCTGCATCTCCGGCCACAG
>CAMHRJ010000027.1 GCA_946187475.1 uncultured Clostridia bacterium
AGTACGCGACCAGCAGAACGATCTATCTCTCCGCAAAATTCGTGGACGCTTACGGTCTCGCCGTCGGCTATTACGAGTTTGACGAGTACGGCAAGATGATTATGAAGAACGGTCCGCAGGCGGACGGCTACTTCTATCGTGACGGCTCCAGACTCAATGCCTATCAGCTGGTGGAGTATCAGGGTGATTACTATTTCATCAACGACTCCAACAAGTATGCTGTCAGCAGAACGATCTACCTGTCCCAGAAGTTCGTCGACGGCACCGATCTGACGGTGGGCTACTATGAGTTCGATGCGGACGGCAAGATGATCCGGAAGAACGGCCCCTATCCGGACGGCTACTTCTACCGCAACGGCTCCAGACTCAACGCATACCAGTTGGTGGAATATGAAGGTGATTACTACTTCATCAACGACTCCAACAAGTATGCTGTCAGCAGAACGATCTACCTGTCCCAGAAGTTCGTCGACGGCACCGATCTGACGGTGGGCTACTATGAGTTCGACGCGGACGGCAAGATGGTTCGGAAGAATGGTCCGCAGGCGGATGGTTACTTCTACCGCAACGGCTCCAGACTCAATGCATACCAGCTGGTGGAGTATGAAGGCGATTACTACTTCATCAACGACTCCAACAAGTATGCCAAGAGCAAGACGATCTACCTGACCGCGAAATTCGTCGATCCGCTGGGCATGGCCGTCGGCTATTACGACTTTGACGCGGACGGCAAGATGGTCATGAAGAACGGCCCGTTCCCGGACGGCTACTTCTACCTGAACGGCACCAGAGTGAACGCCTATCAGCTGGTCAAGTATGAGGGCGATTACTACTTCATCGGCGTCGGCAACAAGTATGTCACCAACAAGTGGCAGTACGTTGCGATCCCGGATTATGTGTTTGACGGAACCGACGTCAGACCGTGGCATCACTCCTTCGATGACGAAGGCAAGATGATCGGCTACTACGAGGGCGTGCCCAATGGCCGCGATCTCGGCGAGATCTACAACCTCAAGGGCGCCGGCGGCAAGCAGATCAAGTCCGGTCTGCTGATCCGCGGCTGCGAGCTGGACAACGCCAACTACTATTTCCCGACCGATATCATCGACCAGGGCATCGACAGACTCCAGAACGAATTCCATGTGAAGTTCGATATGGACCTGCGCAGCCCGACCATGACTGGTCTGGATGTGTTCGGCGATGACGTCACACACAAGTGCTATGACATGGTGCTCTATGAGCAGATCTTCACGGATGAGGGTAAAGCCAAGGTCAAGGAAGTCTTTACGGACCTGGCCAATCCCGATAACTACCCGATCTACATGCACTGCACCCACGGCATCGACCGTACGGGCACGGTGAGCTTCCTCCTGGAGGCCCTCCTCGGCGTTGAGCGCCAGATGCTGATCTATGAATACACCCTCAGCGTCGGCTCCTACGGCAATAAGATCGTTGCTGTGTACAATGCGCTGAATTCGGCGTACTCCGGCTCTACCTTTATGGCGAAGACGGAGAACTTCCTGAAGGACTGCGGCATCACCCAGGAACAGATCAACAGCATCCGCGCGATCTATCTGGAAGGCTAAGCCCAAGACATCTTTTCAAAATCGGAGTATTTTGAAAATGCTCCCCTGCTTCTGCAGGGGAGCAGTCGTACGAATCAATACCTCCACGCGGTGTACGACGGGCAACGATCTGATGCTCGAAATCAGATCGGCTGAATTGATGACAGAAACCTTTCCGGCGCAGTCGGTGCGACTGCATCGAAGGGCCGGAAGATTTCTCTGAAAGGACAAAGAGGCGCATGTTTCCATACTTCTTTCTGATCGGATTTCCCATCCTGTTGTCGGTGTTTCCATACCACGACGACCGGAAGGTGTTCAACAAAAAATTCCCGCTGCTGGTGTTCTTTTTGATCCTGATCGTTCTGCTCTCCCTGCGAAACGTATCATGCGGCACAGATCTTATGAACTATCGGTTCAAATTCAATCATCCCCGGTCGATCAACCTCTTATCCTTATTTGACTTTTCGATCACGGAACCGGGGTTTCTTCTGTTCACGGCGATCGTAAAAAAAACCACCAACAGTTTTCAGTTTTATCTGTTTCTCTGCGCGCTGCTCTCTCTGGTCCCGGTCATGGTGCTCTATTTAAAGGAGTCCAACCATAGTTTGCTGACCATCGCGCTCTTTGTGGGTCTTGCGCCTTTCTCCATGTACTTTTCGGGATTGAGACAGGCCGTCGCGATGGGGTTCGGCGCGATTTGCTACTTCTGCTGTAAAGACAAAAAACCGGTTTCTTTTTTGATATTGGTTTTTATTGCTTTTCTATTCCATCAATCTGCTGTCATCCTCCTGTTCATGTATCCGCTGATGCATCTGAGAATCACCAAAAAGTGGCTCCCTCTGGTCATCGCTGCATTTGCCGTTTGTTTCGTTTTCCGAAATCAGATTTTCGGCTTCGCGCTGCACTTCAGCGATAAGTATGAGAGTCGCTATGTGGTATCCGAGACCGGGTCTTATACGTTCCTGCTCTTGCTGTTGCTGCTCACCATCTATTCCTTTGTGATGCTGAGGGACAGTGAATTTGATTTCTTCGGTCTCAGAAACATCCTGGTGTTTGCACTGATTCTTCAGAGCTTTGCGCTGTCCAACAGCGTGGCGATGCGCCTGAACTACTACTATCTGATTTTCATCCCGCTTTTGATTCCCAAGGTCATCGACGCCGCCAGAACCGAGCTTCGGCAGTTTGCCAGGATTTCTTCCGCCGTGTTCATCTGCTTCTTTTTCTTCTGGTTTTTCCGGGAGGCCTATACCGGCGCCGACATCCTGCAGGTTTTTCCCTATGTTCCGTTCTGGCAGCATTTTGTGGTGTATTAAATGAAAGTGATTTTGATCAACACTGTCTATCCTGCCGGCAGCACCGGGAAGATTGTGTGCGCCCTGGAGCGGCAATACCAAAGCCGGGGGATGGAAACCGTTGTCCTGTATGGACACGGCGGGAAAACCAGTCCGGGCCGGGTCAAGATCGCCGCGGACTGGTACATGAAGCTACAGGCGCTTCGCAGCAGACTCACCGGCATCATGTATGGCGGCTGCCTGCTTTCGACGCGCAGGGCGATCCGCGTCATTCAAAAAGAAAAACCGGATATCGTGCATCTGCACTGCCTGAACTCGAACTTCATCAACATTTTCCGCCTGCTCACATGGTTGAAAAAGAACCATGTGCCCACGGTTTTGACCAACCATGCGGAGTTCATGTACACGGCCAACTGCGGTCACGCCTTTGCGTGCGAACGTTATCAGAGCGGCTGCGTGGGGTGCCCGAGGCCGAAGCAGGTGACCAAAGCCTGGCTCACGGATGGGACCCACCGGGCGTGGGTTCGGATGAAACATGCGTTCGAGGGCTTTTCGACTTTGACGGTAACCAATGTGTCTCCCTGGCTGACCGAAAGAGCTTCACAGTCGACGATGCTGAAGGAATTCGAGCATCATACGGTGCTCAACGGCGTGGATACCTCCGTGTTTTACGCCCGGAAGCGTCTTGCCCCGCAGAACGAAAAGATCGTCCTGCATGTCACGGCCAAATTCTCGAACGATCCGAATGACCTGAAGGGCGGACGGTATCTGCTTCAGCTGGCTGAGAAAATGGAGGGACAGAACGTCCGGTTCATCGTCGCCGGCAAACACTCCGGCAATCTTTCCGTTCCGGCCAATGTGGAGCTGCTGGGGAATTTGAGCGACCAAAATCGACTGGCCGAACTGTATTCCCGGGCGGATGTGGTGGTGCTCACCAGCAAGCGCGAGACGTTTTCCATGATCACCGCTGAGAGCCTCTGCTGCGGTACGCCGGTTGTCGGCTTCCGGGCCGGAGGCCCGGAGCAGATCACGATTCCTCAGTACAGCGAATTCGTGGAGCAGGGCGACATCGACGCGCTGTATGCCGCAGCCCGGCGTATGCTGGAGACATCTTTTGAAAAGGACAATATCTCGGAGGCCGCCATCCGGAAGTATTCCAATGAAACAATGGCTGACGATTACTTGAAGGTTTACGAACAATGTATCGAAAAATCGGAATTCTGACCCACTATTATCACTCCGCGAATTACGGCGGCATCCTGCAGAGCTATGCCCTTTGCAAATACCTCAATGACCACGGTGCGGAGGCAATGCAGGTGTGCTATGACGCTTCCGTGAAGCGCAGCTCCCTGCGCCAAAAGCTGAAGCTGTCTGCCTATCGCTGCCTTGCCTTCTGCAAGGGAGCGGCCCATCCCGTCGCCCAGAAGCAGATCCAGCGCAGAAAACGCGCCTTTGCGGACTTCCGGGACCGGATTCCCCATACGAGTGAAGTCTATACGTATCAGAATATCGGCGCCGCGAACGACCGGTTCGACGCCTTTGTGACCGGGTCCGACCAGGTGTGGCACCCCTCGGCGGTCAATGAGGGCTATCTGCTCTCCTTCAGCCGGAAGCCGAGGTTTTCCTATGCTGCCTCCGTCGCCTGCGATTCCATTCCGGAGGACCGGATGCCGTGCTATCAGGAGGCGTTGGCGTCCTATTCCGCTGTGTCTGTCAGAGAGCGAAATGCCCAGGCGCTGCTGCCGGTCAAGGCCGAGCTGGTGCTCGACCCCGTGTTCCTGCTGCCGGCAGAGGAATGGGCGCGGACGGCTTCGGACCGGCTGATCGATGCGCCTTACGTCTTTTGCTATTTCCTCGGGGATTCCCCGGAGGCGAGAGCGACGGCTGCGGCCTTTGCGGAAAAACAGAATCTGAAGCTGGTCAACATCCCATACCTGAAGGACCGTTACCGGACCTGCGATGACGGCTTCGGGGATTACACGCCCTGCGACGTCTCGCCGGAGGACTTCCTGTCTCTGATTCTGCATGCGGAGCATGTGTTTACAGACAGCTTTCACGCGATCTGTTTTTCGTTTCTGTTCCAAAAGCAGTTCTTTGTGTTCCATCGAAAGACAAAGGCCAATTCAGGCGCAAGAATCAGCGACATTCTCTTCACGCTGGACCTGGAAAATCGATATTTCGATGCTCTTTCCGATCTTCTGTCGGAGCAGCCGGACATCGACTATGATGCGCCGAGACCTGTTTTGGAAGCGTTGAAGCAAAGCTCATTCTGCTTTCTCAAGTCGATGATAGAAGGACAAACCAATGGATCAATCACGGCAAATTAAAATCGGCGCAGTCCTTTCCTACCTGCAAATGGGGATGGGCGTCGTGGTCAACCTGGTCTATATCCCGCTGATGATCCGCATCCTCGGCCAGGCGGAATACGGACTTTACAGCGTTGTTTCCTCGACCATCTCCATGCTCTCGATCCTGAACCTCGGCTTCAGCAGCAGCTTTATGCGCTACTATTCCAAGTACAAAACGGACGAGGATTCCTTGGGCATCGCGAAGGTAAACGGGTTGTTTTTGCTGATCTTTTCGGTCATCGGCGTTATCGCCTTTCTGTGCGGTATGTTTCTGACCAACCATCTGCAGCTGGTTTTTAAGGACGGACTGACCCCGGCGGAATACGAGAAGGCCAGGATTCTGATGATCTTTCTGACTATCAACCTGACGATCTCCTTTCCCATGACCGTTTTTACCAATCTCATCGTCGCTCACGAGCGGTTCATCTTTCTCAAGAGCCTTGCCATCGTCAAGACGGTCTGCAGCCCGCTGCTGACCATCCCGCTGCTGCTCAGCGGCTTCGGACTGATCTCCGTCGTTGCCGTTACGCTGGCGGTCTCCGTTACGGTGGACTGTGTCTATCTGTTTTATTGCTTCCGGCGCCTGTCCGAGAGGTTTGTGTTTCGTGATTTTGAAGCGGGCATTCTAAAGGACATCATCGTTTTTACCAGCTTCCTGGCCATCAACATCCTGGTGAACCAGATCAACCTGAACATCGACCCCATTTTGCTGGGCCGGTTCAAAGGCACCGAGGTGGTGGCGGTCTATTCCATCGCCCAGACGCTTTATACCTATTTTCAGCTGTTTTCCACGTCGGTCTCCAACCTCTTTACGCCGCGGGTGTACCAGCTGGTGACCCACTATGATGGGGAGCAGCAGCGCGCGCAGCTGACGGACCTTTTCGTCAAAGTCGGAAGAATTCAGTTTCTCATTCTTTCGTTCGTCTGCACGGGCATCGTCTTTTTCGGCAAGAGCTTCATCACAAACTACTGGGCCGGCAAGGGCTACAGCGACTCCTACTACGTTCTGCTGCTGCTGGCGATTCCGTCGATGATTCCGCTGACGCAAAACGTCGGCATCGAGATTCAAAGGGCGGAAAACCGACACAAATTCCGCAGCATCGCCTATCTGATCATGGCGGTTTTCAATCTGCTGGTGTCCATCGTGCTCTGCCAGAAGTACGGTGCCATCGGCTGCGCCGTGGGAACCTGCGCCAGCTTCCTGCTGGCCAACGGGCTGATCATCAACATTTACTATCATAAAAGATGCAACATCAATATCTTCACATACTGGCAGAACATTTTCCGGATGAGCGCCGGACTCATTCTGCCGATTCTCGTCGGGTGCGTGATCCTGTTCCGGTTCCATACGGATACCATCGGCCTGTTTGTTCTTTTTGTCACCGTATATACAGTGGTGTATTGGGTCTCCATGTGGGTTTTCTCCATGAATGAGAGCGAAAAGCATCTGATCAAAGGCTTCGCCGGCAAGCTCGGCCTGAAGGTGCGTTAAAGGAGGACATAGTGTTGATCAGCATCACCGAAAAACAAAACTGCTGCGGCTGCGGCGCCTGCGCGAATATATGTCCCACACAGTGCATCAGCATGACGGAGGACGCGGAAGGCTTTCTGTATCCAGCGGTGGATGCTTCCCGATGCGTGGATTGCGGCATGTGCGGCAGCGTATGCGTCTTTCAGCGCGCCGAGCCGCTGCGGCAAAAGGAGCCCGCCTGCTATGCGGCGATCGTCAAAGATAATGCCGTCAGATTGGCGTCATCAAGCGGCGGCGTGTTTTCACTCCTTGCTGAAAGTGTGCTCGTGTCGGACGGCGTTGTATATGGTGTGGCGATGGACGAGAACATGCGCGGTTGCTCCTGTATCCGGGTCACGTGTTCCAGTGAGCTTCCAAAGCTCAGAGGCTCCAAGTACCTGCAGGCTGACGTCCGGGACGCCTATCGGTCGGTCAAACGGGACCTGGAGACAGGGAGACAGGTTCTCTTCTCTGGTGTGCCCTGCCAGATCGACGGGCTGAAGCTGTTTTTGAGCCGCGATTATTCAAATCTGTATTGCGTGGAGGTGATTTGCCATGGAGTGCCTTCCCCGCTACTGTGGAGAACCTACGTCGCTTACCTGGAGCAGAAGCATCACAATCAGATTCGGTCCGTTCAGTTCCGCAGCAAAAAAAACGGATGGAAAGAGTTCGGCATGGCGATTGACGGAACGAATTTCCATCAGAATAAAACACTTTCTGACGATCCGTTTCTTGTAATGTTCTTAAGAAACGACTGCCTGAGACCGTCCTGCTATGACTGCCGGGCCAAGAAACTGGAATCCTGCGCGGACCTGACGCTGGGCGATTTCTGGGGAATCTGGAACCTAGAACCGGACATGCATGACGATCAGGGCACTTCGATGGTTCTGGTGCAGTCCGATCGCGGAGCAGAGCTCTTTGAAAGCATTCGGGGAAGTCTCGCATGCCGGGAAATGCCCTTTGCCGATTCCGTTGCCTTCAACGCTGCCTACTGTAAGTCGGCAGAACGGCCCAAAGAACGTGACACGTTTTTTGCGGACCTGCAGTCGATCCCGTTTGAGGAAATGATACGGAAATACTGCGCATTGTCCGTCAAAGCAAGAATTAAAAAAACCGCACTGTATCAAGCGTTCAGAAAGGCCTTATCCTGAGTGAAAGGGCCATTTGAATAAAACCCTGAAGAAACGAGGAATCAAAATGAAAAGAATCATTGCGTTGACCATGGCGCTGCTCTGCGTCCTGCTGCTCTGCGCCTGCGGCTCCAACGGCGGCGCCGAGGGCTCTGCCGACCCGGCGGAAGCCATCCAGAATGAGAAAACCGTCACCATCTCCACGCCGTATGCGGATCTGCGGGTGCCGGAATCCTTTGACAAAGCCGTCTCTCACGAGGAGACCGGCAACGATCCCTATGTGCTCACCTTCAAGTCCAATGCGGACGGAACGGAGCTGTTCTCTTTCATCTTCAACGGCGAAGGGGATAACCTCTTCGGCACCCTGATGGGGAAAGAGGCGAATACGGTCATCCATCTGCGCATCAATGAGTTGGATGAAACCGCTGAAAACTACGAAGACAATCTCTTTTATCAGAGCCAGATGAATCTGATCCTGGGTTATCTGACCGAGGATTATGAGATCGCTACCAATGAGGTAGTGGCCTATGAGGACACCGAGAACTTTGACATTGAAACCTCTGTGGTCACGCTGAAGTATCCCGCAAAGTGGAAGGACAAGGTGCAGGTGGACGTGCAGGAAGACGGCGTCAAGTTCTCTGCCGACGGAACACCGCTGTTCGATCTGATGTTCAAGAAGTGCGACGGCTATCTTCTCGGCACCTATCAGGATACCCCGATTTACATGGTGGAGCACCCGGTCGAGAGCGAAGAGCACATCGCCATGCAGACGGGCGTCAATGTGATTCTGGAGAACCTGATGCAGGACCCGGATTTTGTGATCAACAACTAACGGCTGCCGGGAGAGCGCTCCGGCGCGCTGGGAGAAAACCATGACCTTTGCAGATATTCATAACCACATGCTCTTCGGCGTGGACGACGGCGCCCGATCGGAGACGGACATGCGTCAGCTGATCGACGCCTCCTATGCCGACGGGGTGCGCCATCTCTGCTTCACGCCCCATTACCACCCCGGGTACTTCGGGGAGCATCAGGAGCAGATCGCATTTGCTTTTGATATGGCGAATCAGTATGCCGCGGAGCGGTATCCGGATTTGTCCCTGTATCTGGGCAATGAGCTGCGCTATGAGCGCAGCTGCATCGAGTGGCTGGAGCAGGGGCGGTGTCAAACGCTGAATGCAACGGAGCACCTGCTGGTGGATTTCCTCTATCCGGAACCGGCGGAGAACATTCTCGACGCCATGCTTCGCATTTTGAACGCGGGCTTTACCCCGGTGCTGGCCCATGTGGAGCGCTATGAGAAGTTCCACCGGGATTTGCGGGAGGTCGACCGGCTGAAATCCTGGGGCGTGATTTTGCAGGTGGATGCCCAGTCGCCGCTGGGCGGGCTCGGCCATGGGTCCAAGGTGCGCGCACGCCGTCTGCTGGACGCGGGGGTGGTGGATCTGATCGCCTCGGACGCCCACGATCTGACGAAACGTCCGCCCCAGCTGCAGCCCTGCTATGAATTCGTAGCGCGGAAATACGGCGCGGATTACGCGCAGCAGCTGTTCTGGGAGGAACCTCTCCGCCTGCTGGGCGTGAAATGAGGGCGCGGTTTCCCCAATGGGTCAAAACAAGAAAAACACAGCAATGCCGGAGGCGTAAGCCTCCGGCATTGCTGTTTCATATCTTATTTTCAGTGCGCTTCCAGAAAGATCTTCCGGGTGACGAAGTTGAACACCATGACGATGCCGGTGACAACGATTTTGGAAAGCATATAGTGGATGCCCAGCTTGTCGGACATCAGCCACATCAGCAGCTCCGTCAGCAGCAGGCCCAGGACGCTCAGGAACACGAAGATGACGAATTCCCTGCGCTTGCTCAGATCGTCCCGGGAGGCAAACACGTACTTCATGCTCAGCAGATAGTTGACCACCACCGAGACGGAAAAGGAGATCGCGCAGGAGACCAGATAGGGGACGGAGAATGCCTCTGTCAGCAGAATCATCAGCCCGTAGTCGATCACAAAGCACAGGGCGCCGACGAAGCCGAATTTGATAAATTGAACGATGAGTTTTTTCATTTTTTCTTTTGCAGTTCGATCATTTGCAGCTGAAATTCAAAATCCTGACGGTTTTTCTGTTTGATCGTGTCCAGCAGCAGTCCGCAGAAAAACGACATCATCGCCGCCACGGCCACGAACCCGCTGACGATCAGGGTGGGGATCCTGGGGACCATACCGGTCAGCAGGTATTCCCGGAACACCGGCAAAAACAGCCCCAGGGACACCAGCAGCAAAATGGCCGCGATGGTGCCGAAGAAGGCGAAGGGCTTGTAGTTCCGGAACAGCCGCACGATGGTCATCAGCACCTTCATGCCGTCGGAATAGGTGTTGAGCTTGGACTCGCTTCCGGCGGGCCGGTCCCGATAATCCACCACTACGTTTTCCACGTGCATGTTTTTGTCCACGGCGTGGATGGTCATCTCGGTTTCGATCTCGAAGCCCTTGGACAGCACCGGGAAGGTCTTGGCGAAGGAGTAGCTGAAGGCGCGGTACCCGGTCATGACGTCGCGGATATCGCTGCGGAACAGGCGGTTGATGCTGCTGCGGACCAGGCTGTTGCCGAAATTGTGGAAAGGCCGTTTGTTCTCCTGAAAATAGGTGGAGGAGAGCCGGTCGCCCACCACCATGTCCACCTGCTTTTCCAGAACCAGATTCGCCATCTCCCGACCGTTGGCGGCGGGATAGGTGTCGTCGCCGTCGATCATGATATAGCATTCGGCGTCCACCTCGCGGAACATCCGCCGATATTCTCTGCGCACCACTGCGCCGTGGTCGGCAGCGATGGCGCCGGTGCCGTCGGTGGAGTTGTTGTCATAGACGTAGATGACCGCCTCCGGAAGCTCCTGCTTCCAGGCGTCCACGACGGCGGCGATGGTCTGCGCCTCGTTGTAGCAGGGAATCAATACTGCAATTTTATCCATGGCTCAACTCCTGTTTCTTTTTTTCACCATGCGGCGCTGTCATTCTCCCCAGGAAGGCCAGCAGCGCGAAAATGCTCACGACCTGGGCCCGGTAGGTGAAGAACGTGTGGATCAGAGAATGATTGGACAATACAAAATACCAGATGTAAGGGAAGGTGCCCACCAGCAGCACGGCGAGAGCCTGCAGCCGTCTTTGCCGGCTGGCGGTCCTGCGCAGCAGCGCGATGATCAGCAGCACGGCCAGCACCAGGGCCAGCAGCACCGCCATCCGTTTGCCTGCGGACAGGAACATGGTCTCCGCGTTGACGGAGATCGCGCCCAGCCGGTCAGACAGCAGGCCGCCGGCGAATTCTTCGTTTCCGTTGAGCCGGAAGGACATGGCCTCCGACGCGTTCTGCAGCACGTTCCGCCGCAAAATCACGGAGCCGATCAGCCATTTGCTGGCCCAGGTGGCGCCGTAGCCGATGCCCCAGAGGACGGAGCTCGCCGCGATGGTCTTCAGCCGCCCGGTGAACCGCGCCTCCTCGTTGTCCGCCAGCAGATACACGATCAGCGGCAGTCCCAAAGTGAGCAGCGGCGCGGTGAGCAGGTCGATAAAGCTGGTCAGCATTCCGATGATCAGGAAGAACACCAGATGGTTTTTCCGCACGGCGTCCGGGTGCAGCAACTGCACGATGACGGCGAGATAGGCGATCAGGAACACGGGGAAAAACTGCAGCGAGGTCGCCGCTACCAGCAGATAGGCCATGGCGTTGGCAGCCAGGAACGCGGCGGCGGTGGGAATGTCGATCCGCCGGGCGATGAGGATGGCGGCGGCGCCGAACAGGAGAAAGAAGAGCAGCATCATCCCATAGCGGATCTGGTACAGCGTGAACACACACAGCAGCGGTCGGAGCACAACGGAATATCCGTGCCAATACCGGGCATAAGTGGGGTGCATGGCGGCGGTGAGGGCGTTGTCGTGCTCGCCGTTCAGTGTCTGCACGATGATGACGAGATCGGAGTAGTTGTCCTGCTGGGCCGACAGGGAACCGAAGAAATACTGGGGCAGCAAACCCTCCTGCTTCAGGATGCCGATGGCCTCGCTCTGGTTCGCCTCCAGCCAACGATTGGGGATGGCGCTTGCGGCCACCATCAGCAGCAGCAGAAGCACCAGAACCGCGAAAAAGACTTTTATGATCTGTATCGTGTTTTTACGCATACGTTCCTCCGGAAGCATGAACTTTCCCATGGAGATTGCCGGCGCAAAAGCGGCGGCAAATCGGTATAGTCCAATAATATGGTCCTTCGCAGAAAAAGTCAAGAATTATGAGGCGGAATGCACCGCGGCCGAATTGACGCGCATGAAAAGACAATTTATAATAAGAACAATATCATCAAAGGAGAAGCGCGATGTTCCAAGTGATTTTTGATATGGACGGCGTGATTTTTGATTCCGAAAACACCTTCCTGAGCTGCTGGCTGGAGGCGGGCGCGCGCCACGGCATGGAGCCGGAGCTGATCCGGCGCACCTATATGCAGTGCATCGGCACCAACAGCAACCAGACCGCCGAGATCTATCGAAAGGCTTTTCTGGCGCGGCTGGGCGAGACGGACATGCACCGCATGTGGGATGACAGCGTGGCGCTGCACCGGGCGCGGTATTCCGGCGAAAACATGCCGATCAAGCCCGGCGTCCGGGAGATCCTGGTCTTTCTCAAGGCTGCGGGCGTCCCGGTGGGGATCGCGTCCTCGACCCAGAAGCGCAAGGTGGAGCAGCGCATCCGCACGGCGGGCCTCGATGACTATTTCGTGGGGGCCATCGGCGGGGACGCGGTCAAGATCAGCAAGCCCAATCCGGAGATCTATCTTCTGGCCTGCGAGACCTTCGGCTTTGCTCCGGAGCGCACCTTCGCCATCGAGGATTCCTTCAACGGCATCCGCGCGGCCGGCGCCGCCGGCATGCGCCCCATCATGGTGCCGGACATCGTCCCGCCGGACGCCGAAATGCGCGCTCTGGCGGAAACCATCTGCGCGGATTTGTTCGAGGCGATGGAGTATCTGAAAGAGCAGACGCGGAACAATTCGCTTGAAAAATCGTCTAAATCATAAACAACAGGAAAGGGAGGCGATTGTATGCTGCTGCTCACGCTTTTGCTGCTGACCGTGCTGGTCAGCACCATCGGAACGGTCATTGCCGTGGTCATCGGCGGCGGAGTGCTGCTGGTCATGTTCGGCGACGTGCTGGTGTTCATCGCCATCGTCGCCCTGATCGTGAAGCTGGTGCGCCGGGCCAGGTGCCGGTAAAAAACCAAAAAAGAACGCTGCCGTCTCGGCCGAGACGGCAGCGTTTTCTGATGCTGTTCCGAAACTTAAAAGGGCAGATGTTCTTCCGATTCTGTGCTCCGGGAATCAAGCTCCATCTCCAGCTTTTCCAACCGGCTGCGAATGGCGCCGCGGCTGCGTTGGAAGATTTCAGACAGCTGCTGAATCTCTGCTCCGTTGGCGGCCATTTGCTGAAGCTGTGCGTCCTGCTCAGGCGTCCAGGGCTTCCCCTGGTTTTCGTGGGTCTGGGCGTTGATGGCAATGATGCTGTCCAGATTGTCCAGAATCAGCTGCTGCGCAGCACGGCTGTAGGTCACAACGGTATGCGGCCCGTTTTGCCCGGTGCGGGTTTCGGTCGAAAGGCCGAGAGCGCGGCCGTCCTGCGTGGGAAGCAGACGCTCTTTGCCGCTGGAGCCGACCTGCCGATACAGCAGTCCGGACTGCAGCAGAAACGAGAGAAGACTGGCGCTTTTCATCCGCTGCATTTGCTCCAGATCGACCAGATCATTCAGCTTTTGCCGGATTTGCCCGATGGTCACGGGCGTGTCAGTGCATTTCAGACCGGCCCGGGCATCCGGTGGAAGATCAAAGGGCGGCTTTTTCGCCTTGACCGATTTGCCGGAGACGCCGCCGGACTCCATGACCTGACGCAGAACATCCGCCGCGTAGAACAGGCAGCGGGAAATCTGCACCTGATTGATGAGATCTGATGGCGGCGCTTCCCGACCGGTGACCGGGTCGATGCCGTTTGCCAGCTGCAGAAGACAATCCTTCGCTTGCTGCAGGCGTTCCAGATCGGTCATGGGAGCACCTCCCTCAAGACTTCAGGTCACGGAACATCAGTTCCGCGACGCCCTGAATCCGCAGCTCGTTGGGATAAATGTCGTCGAATGCGGCGTTTTCCGGATGCAGGTAATAGCGCTGGCCGTCGTGGGCCAGGCGCTTGAGCGTGGTTTGGCCCTCGTCATCGATGGCGACCACGATCTGGCCTACCGAGGCGCGATGGGCCTTGCGTACGATCACCAGATCGCCGTCGTAAATCCCGGCGCGGATCATGGACTCGCCATAAACCCGCAGGGCGAAATAGTCGCTACCGCCCAGCATGGAAAAGGGCACTTCCACAAAGCCTTCGCGGACTTCCTCGGCGGCGGTCAGCACACCGGCGGCCACATGGCCGATGATGGGCAGGGAGATGGTCTGGGCGGAGGCCCGCTCCCGGATGTGCTCGGTGATGATTCCGTCTCCGTCATATTCCAGCATTCCCTGCTCCGCCATGTCGCGCAGATAGCTGGAGGCGGTCTGGCGGGAAAGGCCGGTCCCGCGCTCAATCTCGCGCATGGATGGCGTGCGCAGATGCGCGTCAAAAAACGCATCTACATATTCTATGATCTGCCGCATGGTGTCCGGACTTTTTGATCGCATGAGAATCACACTCCTAATCGTGACGGTTGTCAGCCATATTCTACACCGAACCGTGACGAATGTCAACTATTGATTTGGAAAAAGGGACTGTCGCCCGTATGGGCGGCAGTCCCGCAGACTGTCAAAGAACCCGGTGTAATGCTCAGGCAAAACACCGGGAATTATCGT
>CAMHRJ010000028.1 GCA_946187475.1 uncultured Clostridia bacterium
ACGGTGATGTTCTGCTTGGTGGAGCCGGTCTCATAGACGGCGCCGCAGGCGCAGCGGATGGTGGTCGGCTGGTAATTCGGGTGAATTCCGGATTTCATAATAACATTTCTCCTAATATCAGGCTGCCTTGAGCACAGAAATCTGTGGTTACAAGACGCAGATGGTATTGTAACAGATTTTTCCCGAGATTGCAAGCCCTTTTTTCACTTTTTCAGGCCCGCAGCCGCTTCATCCCACCGGGCAGCCGGAAAAGGCAGCGTCGTCCACCACGGACTCGTCGCAGAACAGCTGCAGCGACTTCAGATTCACGCAGTCCCGGAAGGCGTCGGCCTCGATCTGGCCCACGGAGGCGGGGATCACCACCGATTCCAGCGCGGCACATCCGGCGAAGGCACCCTCGCCGATGTGAGTGACGCCGTTTTCGATGACCACCTGCTTCAGATCCTTGCAGTCCGCAAAGGCTTCCGGCTCGATGACCTTCACATTGCCGGGAACCGTAAGGGTCTGGATGCCCGTTTTCCGGAAGGCGCCGGCGCCGAGGTTCTTCACGCTCGGTCCCAGATCGAGGGCGGTGAGCTCCTGCTTTTCCGCAAAGGCCTTCGGCGCGATGCGGAACACCGGGAACCCTGCCACAGTCGCGGGGATCGTCAGCTTGCCGTCGGCAATGGGACCCGTCTGGATCTCCGCCTCCTGGAGTTCCTTGATCACGCCCACGGAGAAGCCATTTTCCTGATGCTTGGTGGTGGTCTCCAGATAGTTCGACAGGCCGAAGGAGAAGGAGGTGCCGAAGGTCTTGTCCACGGCGATGGGCATATCCAGATAGTAAATGCCCTTCACCATGACCAGATCGCCCGGCTTCACGTGGTCACGAAGATAATCTGCCAGCTCCTCCAGGTTGAGCACCAGCTCTGCCGGGGCCTCCGTGACGCCGCGGAAGCCTTGGAACATATCCTGGGCATCGCCAAAATGGTTCAGGGACGCCCGGCTCATATCCGGCTTGCCGAAGAAGATGTACTGATCCAGCGGATACTCCGCGACCTTCTTGCCGAACGCCTCGCTCCGGGAACGGACGTCCTTGCCCAGCTTGTTTTCGCCGCCGACCAGGGCGTACTTCCGTCCGCCCGGGGCAAGCTCCATGTCCTGACCGGCCTTCAGCATCAGAAGGATGGATTCCTCCGCCACATTGTAGCAGTCCATGAGGAAATAGACGCCGCCGATGCTGGTCAGATTCTGACGCACGCCGGTGGTGCGGTATTTCATCAGATCCTCCCGGATCGCCTCATGGGACAGCCCCAGGGTCCGGCCCAGGGCGAAGGCCGCCAGCGCATTGTAGGCATTGTGCGCGCCGAGAATCTGGATGCGCAAGGGCGTGACGGTCCCGGTGGAGCGCTCCACGATGTCGAAGCACAAAAACGCCTTCTCCTGCCGGATGTTGATCGCCCGATAATCCACGTCCTCATAGTCCACCGCGAAGGACACGACCTTATGGCGGAAACTGTGTTCCCGGATGTGCACGTCATCGTAGTTGGTGATGATCACGCCGTCCTCCGGCATGACGTCATCGGCGCTGCTTTTATCGGCAAAGAGATTCTCATAGGTCTTATAGACCTGGAAATGGTGGTTATAAACGTTTGTGAGGATGAAGATGTCCGGGGCCAGCATCTCTGCCGAGAAGCGAACGGAACCGCGATAGCCCGCGCCGGCCTCCTGGATGTAGACCTCATAATCGTGGTCGTATTCCTCATACAAGAACTTATAGACCTGGTGGGGCGTGTTGGTGTTCTTCTGGTTTGCAAAGGTCCGGAAGCGGTCACGGGTGACCGTCTCGCACAGGTCCTTGGTGGTGGTCTTGCCGACGCTGCCGGTGAGCATGACGACCTTGCCCTTCTGGCCGGCGCGCAGCTTGGAAACCAGCGCCTGCACGCTGCTGCGGTCGTCATCCATCAGGATCACGGGGAAGTCTTCCTCCCGGAGGGAGAACTTCTCAAAGGCCGTCCGACCCATGATGATCAGACTGGCGCCCCGCTGGATTGCAGTCTCGTAAAGGTCCTTGGAGTTGATGGAAGCGGAATAGAAGTCCTCCGCAGAGCGAATGATCACGCAGATGTCGCCCTTGCGCACGCGCTTGGCGCGAAACGCCACGCCGGTGGGCTTGTCCGCCATTGCGGCAAACTTTTCAGGCAGCGGGATCTCCAGTGCGCGGCAAAGCTCGCGAAGGGTCGTCTTTTTGTTTCGAATATTCAGCTTTTCATCCATTAGGTATGTCCCCCGTATCATAGGAATTGAAAATCAGAAGATTTTTTGTAGAATACTGTTACGATTATAATCAAGATGGGTAGGAAAGTCAAGGCGGCGGGCGCCGCGCGCACCGGTTCCGGGGCGGATTTTATCCTTGACCCGATCATGCTCTTGCAATATAATAAAAAGATAGTGAAAATGAACCGATGAACCGGGAGGGGATCCTGATCGAACGCATAACGGAACCGGCGGAGCAGACGCCCGCTGTTTTTACGAAAAAGAAGATCTGCGCGCTGCTGGGCCTGCCCTTCGACGGCGTCGATGAGACCTACACCGCCATCTGCTATCCGGAGCGGGCCATCCCCGGCAGTCTGGTCTTTCTGCACAAGTCCAAGTTTTCGCCGCTGGTGCGCATGATCGACGAGCTGGCGGAAGAGCTTGCGGACATGGCCATGGCCAAGGGTGCGAAGCGCCTGATGTATTCCCAGCCGGTGAAGGACTATCCCTGCCTGATCATCCCGGAGCCCGCGGTCTACAATCTGATCAAGATCATGGGTCCCTACTGCGAGCGCTTCCCGCAGATCAAGGTGGAGGTCACTGGCAGCTACGGCAAAACCACCACCACCATGCTGGTGGAGTCTGTGTTCTCTGCCGCGAAGAACGTCTACGGTCTGAAGGGCGCCAACGACAACACCCTCTCCTGCGTGGTGAACCGCATCCAGAACCTGCAGCCCGAGCACGAGGTGTTCGTGCAGGAGATCATGGAGGCGCCCACCCCCGGTGTGCCCGGCATGGCCTCCCGAATTCTCCACCCGGATTACGCCATCGTCACCGCCGTGGGCACCTCCCATCTGGACCGCATCAAGACCCGGGAGCGAATCCTGGAGTCCTGCATGACCATCGAGCAGGGCATGAAGGACACCGGCGTCCTGGTGCTCAATGGGGACGACCCCTACCTGCTCGGCGCGAAAACCAGCCACAAGACCGTCTACTACGGCATGGAAAACGAGAACGTGGATTTCCGCGCCGTCAACGTCCGGCAGTCGGATAAGCTGCTGGAATTCGACATCCTCCACGATGGGGTCTCCACCCCCGTGCAGCTCCACTGCGTGGGCCGCCACAACGCCCAGAACGCCGCTGCTGCCTTCGCGGTGGCAAAGCTCGCCGGTCTGAGCGACGCCGACGCCGCCCGGGGTCTGTCTCTGTTCCGGCCCGACGGCGTACGCCAGAACATCGTGCGGGTGGGCGGCTATCGGATGCTGCTGGACTGTTACAATGCATCTCTGGAGAGCATGAAGAGCACCATCGAGACCGTCAGCTCCATGGAGCTTCCCGCCAAGGGCCGGCGCATCGCCGTGCTGGCAGACGTGCTGGAGACTGGCACCATGAATGAGGAGGTCCACCGGTCCATCGGCAGATGTGTGGCCCAGTCCGCCATCGACGAGCTGATCTGCTACGGCGAGTCCGCCGCCATGATCGCCGAGGAGGCCCGTGCCCGGGAAGACCTGGTCATCCACATGGCCCAGTCCCACGAGGAGATCGTCTCCCTGCTGGAGGGCACCGTCAAATCCTCCGATCTGGTCTTCTGGAAGGGCAGCCACGCCATGGGACTCATCCAGGCCGCCAACCAGATGCTGGGCACCTGGTATGACGAGCGGAAGGCCGGCAGCCATCTGAAGTCCGAGGGTCCCTTGCGCTACCGCGTGTTCGAGACCTATGCCGTCGCCGCCAGGCTGCGCAAGGAAGCGTCCCACGTGGACCTTGCCGAGACCGTGGAGGGTCTGCCCGTGCGCGGCATCGACGCGGAGGCCTTCAAGGAGAGCGAGATCCGGTCCGTCACCCTGCCCGCCGGTCTGCTGAACATCCGGGACCGGGCCTTCCAAAAGGCAAAAAAGCTGGAGCGCGTGGAGATCCCCGGCTCCGTCCGCTGCATCGGCGCCCGCGCCTTCCAGGGCTGCACCGGGCTGAAGACGGTCCGCGTTCGGCGAGGCTGCCGCCACATCGGCGAGAAAGCCTTCCAGAACTGCACCGCTTTGGAGCGGGTGGTCCTTCCCGGCTCGGTGAAGCAGATCAGTCCCTCCGCCTTTTTCGGATGCAAGCATGTGACCATCGTGGCCCGACCGGGCTCCTACGCGGAAAAATACGCGAACCGGCACCAGCTGCCGTTTCAGCCTTCCAAATAAGCAATAGATTGGAGAAACCAAGATGAAAGTACTCGTGATTGCCGGCGGATTCAGCAATGAGCGCAACGTTTCCCTCGCCTCCGGCGCCATGTGCGCCAAGGCCCTGCGGGAGCGCGGCCATCAGGTGGCACTGGTGGACCTGTTCATGGGCGAGCAGGACGGCGTCACCTTTGAGGACCTAACCCGGCGTCCGATTCCCGAGGAATGGTACTCCATTGCCCCCGTGCAGACCGATCTGGAGGCAGTCAAGGCCAGCCGCGGCTATGAATCCAACTCTGTCATCGGTCACGGAGTGCTGGGCCTCTGCAAGGTGGCCGACGTGGCCTTCCTGGCCCTCCACGGCGGCGCCGGGGAGGACGGCCGGCTCCAGGCCCTGCTGGATTTGTACGGCATCCCCTACACCGGAAGCGATTATCTGGCCAGCGGTCTGGCCATGAACAAGGACATCACCAAAAGTCTTGCCAGCGAAGCCGGCGTCAAGACGCCGACGTGGCAGCGCACCGTGGTCCATGACCAGGACCATGTAGAGGCGCTGATGCAGTCGCTGCCCATTCCCTGCGTGGTCAAGATCCCCAACAGCGGCTCTTCCGTGGGCGTGTACATCGTCCATTCGGAATCGGAGCTTCGGGAAGCTCTGGAGGCCACCATCGGCCATCAGGTGCTGATCGAGCAGTTCATCCAGGGCCGGGAGATCCAGATGGCCTTCTTCCGGGACCGGCCCCTGCCCTCCATCGAGATCGTGCCCCTGGACGAGTTTTACACCTACCAGAGCAAATACAGCAAGGGCGCTGCCATCGAGACCACCCCCGCCGACATCCCGCCCCAGCAGGAGCAGAAGATGGGCGAGGCCCTGATGCAGGTGGCCCACGCCCTGAAGCTCTACAGCTACGCCCGGGCGGACTTCATCATCGACGAGGCGGGCGAGATCTGGTTCATCGAGATCAACACCCTCCCCGGTATGACGCCCACCAGCCTGGTTCCCCAGGAGGCCGCCGCCGCAGGCTACGAATTCGGCGCCTTCTGCGAGATGATCATCCAGGACGCCCTGGCGCGCTCCTACGGCATGGCAAAGGAATGATCCACAAAGTGCAAAAACGCACCGCGAAGCATCGCGGTGCGTTTTTTCCTGGGTTATTTCAGACTCTTGTGCCGTCTCAGACTGCGGACGGAGGTGGTCTCCGTATCCGCAAGATGGTTGGGGATCTCCAGCTTCTCCTGGGCATAGACCCGGTCCTCGGAGGTCTCCTGCCGGATGATGGAGGGGATCGTGCTCAAGATCAGCTTCACGTCCAGCCAGAGGGAGAATTCCTTGATGTACATCAGGTCCCACTTGAGCTTTTCCTCAAAGCTCGTGTTGTAGTAGCCATAGACCTGGGCGTAGCCGGTGAGGCCGGCCTTCACCTTGGTGCGCAGCTGGAATTCCGGCGTCTCCAGAATGGCGTTCTCCGCCAGCTCCGGCCGCTCCGGCCGGGGACCGACGATGCTCATCTCGCCCCGGAGGATGTTGATGAGCTGGGGTAGCTCGTCCAGCTTGCTGGCCCGGAGGAACTTGCCCACCCGGGTACGCCGGTCATCGTCCAGGGAGGCCAGGACGGCGCCGGTCTCCCGTTCGCTGTCCACCCGCATACTGCGGAATTTATAGATTTCAAAGCGTTTGTCGTCCCGGGTGCATCGGGTCTGCCGATAGAACACCGGGCCGTGGTCGTCGATCTTGATGGCGATGGCGATGGCCAGGAAGATCGGCGAGAGAATGATCAGCGCCAGCAGCGCCAGAATGCGGTCCAGGGCGTGCTTGACCTTCCCCTGCCAGCCGAAAATCCGGCTGCGCCGGTAAAACAGCACCGGACTGTCGAAGTCCCGGAGCACCCGGCGGCCGCTCATGATGACCATGGAGCACTGCATCCGGGTGAAAAAGCTCTTGTCCCAGGTGGTGCACATGAGCACGATGACCTCCTGATAATAGGGGTCCACATCGTACAGATACACGATGTCCGCATCCCGGACGGCCTGGGCCAGGGCGGAGTATTCCGCATTTTCACAGATGATCTGCGCATCCTCGTTCATGAGCTGGGAACGGATTGCCTTCACAGAAGTGCCTGTGATGAACAGGATCTTCTGCTGCAGCAATTTATTCACCAAAGATGCTCGCATCTTGACTCACCTTCTCTTAAATGGCACGGCAGCTCACTCCACATTCACATGCAGATCGAACCGCTTTTTCATCGCCTTCAAATACGCCTCCCGGCGGCTTGCGGCCACCAGCATGGGCGCGTAAGCGTCTCTGCCGCTGATGTGCAGCATATAGGGAAACGCCGCAAAGCGGGCGGCATATTGCTCCACAAAGTCCAGAATGCCCCGCTGGATCTCCCGGATGCCGGGCTGGTTGGCGTCATAGGCGCCGGTGCAGACCCGGACCGAGCCGTCCGCATTCCGGCCGAAGCCCGTGACCTGGGGCGTGGGCGAAGAGAGCAGCAGCTCCCAATAGACATTGTAATCCCGGGCCGGGTCATGCCGCTTCATCAGATCGCGGTTCAGGCTCTGGGAATAGAGATAGGCCACCAGAGCCCCGCTCTGGAGGAAGGGCTCGCTGGCCTCGGGCTCCGTATTGTGCACGGTGTTGGTACCGGCCACGATGCCGGTGATCCGGCAGGGGATGTTCCAGCGTCTGGAGGCCAGATGGCGCAGGGCCATGGCGCCGCTGCCGGCCCAGCCGATGTCCACCGCAGCGGCGTGGCTGCAGCCGGAGAGCAGGGCGCGGTAGTATTCCGCCGCCGCGGCGTCCTCCGCTTCATAGGCCGCCAGGACCGCGTCCCAGCGCGCTTCCAGGAAGCTGCGGACCTTCTCTTCCAGCTTGCCGGTGAGCTCCTGGTCCGGATTCAGCCCCACATCGGGCAGCTGCTCGGCCAGAGACGCCAGCTCCATGGAGCCCAGGGCCTCCCGGAGGGAGTAGCCCTGATTGATTTTCTGATGCAGAAACCGCTGGAAGAAGTCATGGCGGTTGTCGTCCGCCATCAGCTTCACCGAGGCCTTGCGGGACCAGTAGGCGTAGGCGGTGTCGTCCTCGGGGTACAGCCGGTCATAGGCCTGCTTGAGGATGTCCCCGTCCCGGGAGAAAAACAGCACCCGGTCGGCGCCGTTTTTCCGGCACCAGTCGTGGATGAACACGCAGTAGCCCAGCACGAACAGACCACCGTAAATGTAGCCATACTCATACTCCATGGAGTACTGCTCCAGCCCGCAGTAGAGGTGGTTGCTCACCAGCCCCCGGTAGGCGCTGCCCACCATGGGCGAGAGATCTGCCGGGCGGTAGAAGTTCACGCCGCTGCGCACGTCCACATAAGGACACACACCGAAGCCGCAGCGCTCCGCCATGGAGACATCGCTGTGGGCATTGTCCCCCACATGGACGATCTTCTTTCCGGGATAATCCCGGCGCACCTGCTGAAAGAGGGTGCCGCCGGCCTTGTTCTGGCCGGATTCGCAGGAGACATAGACCCGCTCCGCACCCGTAAAGCCGTTTTGCTCCAGCATCCGGGTGATGCAGCTTTCCGGCAGGTACATGTCGGAAATGATGAGGATGGGTTTTCCCATCGCCCGCAGTCGGTTCCAGACCGCGAGCAGGAAGGGATTTGCATAGCAGAGCGCCAGCTCCGCCTCCTGCTCCAGGCGCATGCCCTCCTCCGGGTCGCAGCCCAGCATCCGGGCAAGGCGCTCCCAGATCTCCGCGAGGGTCACCTCGGTATGGCCCTTCGCCTTGCGGCAGGCCTCCCGGGCGTCTATCTCGCACTGGGCGCGGAGCTCCTTGAAGTTCAGAATGCCCAGCTGCTCGCCCACGAAGTGGAACACGTCCGTGGGCTGGCTCAGCGGGCGAAGAATCAAAGTATCAAACACGTCGAAGGAGACCATATCCCCTTCGGCGGCTTTTTGGACGAATGCCTCCACGTTCAGCTCCGGATGCTCTTTGGCAAACCGGGCGGACTCGCTCTCCTCCGTCAAAAGGCTCCGGCTCTCATAGGGCTCTGCCCCGGGACGGATGCCCAGCCGGCGCTGAAACAGCACATAATAGCAGAAATTCAGCCACAGCAGATAGAACCAGGACAGAAGCTTTTTCCCGCCGGTGGCGCGGTCGTGCATCCGATGGTACCGCACGGCGATTCCGGGCTGGCGATTGACCAGCGCGTTATAAATTGTGTTCCGTGCGTTCATGGCATACTCCATCCGCAGCTCAGGCCCGGCGCAGCGCTTCCTCCGAGCGGTCCAGCGCCGCGGCGATCACCGCGTCCATATCGTAATAGCGATACTCTCCCAGCCGTCCGCCGAAGATCACGTTGGACTCTTCGTCCGCGAGGGCACGGTAGGCCCGGTAGAGCTTGGTGTTCTTTTCATCGTTGACCGGATAATAGGGCTCATCGCCGGGCTTCCACTCCGAGGAAAACTCCCGGGAGATCACGGTCTTGCTGAGGTCGCTGCCGTCGTCCGCCTTGCCGAACTGGAACCACTTATGCTCGATGATCCGGGTCCATGGGGTCTCCCGGTCCGTGTAGTTCACGGCGGCATTGCCCTGGAAATTGGGCTGGTCCAGCAGTTCGGTCTCAAACCGGACGCTGCGGTACTCCAGCTGGCCCAGCCGGAAGTCAAAATATGCGTCGATGGGTCCGGTGTAGACCACGGTCTCCGCCAGGGCGTCCAGGGTCTCCTTCTCGGCCAGATAGTCCACATTCAGACGCACTTCAATCCCGTCCAGGAGGTTTTCCACCAGCTTGGTGTAGCCTCCGACAGGGATGCCCTGATAGAGGGCGTTGAAGTAGTTGTTGTCAAAGGTCAGCCGCACGGGCAGACGCTTGATGATGAAGGCCGGCAGATCCTTGCAGTCCCGGCCCCACTGCTTTTCGGTGTAGCCCTTGACCAGCTTTTCGAAGATGTCCCGGCCCACCAGAGAGATGGCCTGCTCCTCCAGATTACGGGGCTCGCCGGTGATCTCCGCGCGCTGCTCGGCGATCTTTGCCTCCGCCTCCTGGGGCGTGACCACGCCCCACATCTTGTTGAAGGTGTACATGTTGAAGGGCAGGGAATAAAGCTCGCCGTGGTAGTTGGCCACGGGCGAATTGGTGAAGCGGTTGAAGTCCGCGTAGCGGGTGATATAGTCCCAGACCCGCTTGTCGTTGGTGTGGAAGATGTGGGCGCCGTATTTGTGGACGTGGATGCCCTCCACGGTCTCGGTATAGACATTGCCGCCCACGTTGGGCCGCTTGTCCACCACCAGAACGCGCTTGCCCGCGTCGGCCATCTGCCGGGCGAACACCGCGCCGTAAAGGCCGGCGCCGACGATCAGATAATCATTTTTTGGCATTCTCTCTGCCTCGTTTCCGGTATTCTCTGGCGACTTCCTTGGGAGGCCCGATCATCTGCACCTCGCCGTGCTCCAGCCAGATGACCTTGGTGCAGTGCTCGGTGACGGTGGCCATGCTGTGGGAAACCAGCAGCACGGTGGAACCGCTGTGGATCATTTCCTTCACGCGGGCGAGACTCTTCTTGCGGAAGAACTCGTCGCCGACGCTCAAAACCTCGTCCAGAATCAGGATCTCCGCCGCGCCGCCGGTGGTGGCGATGGCGAAGCCCAGACGTGAGACCATGCCGGAGGAGAAGTTCTTCACCTTTTCCTCCATGAAGCCTTCCAGCTCGGCGAACTCCACGATCTCGTCGTAATGGGAATCGATGAACTCCTGGCTGTAGCCGATGATGGAACCGTTGAGATACACGTTCTCCCGGGCGGTCAGCTCCATGTCGAAGCCGGTGCCCAGAGTCAGCAGCTGCACCTTGCTGTGGTCCACGAAGATGCGTCCCGCCGTGGGCCGCAGCGCGCCGGAAACGATGCGCAGCAGGGTACTCTTGCCGGCGCCGTTTCTGCCGATGATGCCCACGACCTCACCCTTGTATATATCAAAGTTCACATCGTTCAGCGCCAGCAGATCCCGGTGGCTGATCTGGTTGTGCACGCGCTTGATCATGTATTCCTTCAGTCCGGACACGTTGTTGGTGGCGACCTTATACTTCATGGTAACATGCTGCGCGGAGATGATGCAGGGCGTCTCCGTCCCGTCCTCTTCCACCCGGGGCTTGGGCTTCACATAGCGATAGCGCACCTTTTTGCCGCCCTGGGTGTCCGCCGCGGCAGCTTTTTCGCCGGCAGGCGCCCCAGCGGGCTTCTCCTCCGCCTTGGGTTCCGGCTTGGTCTCGGCAGCGGGCGCAGATTCCTTGACGGGCTTCGGCGTCTCCGCCTTGGGCGCAGGCTCAGACTTGGCGCTCTGCTTTGCCGGAGCCTTCTCCGGCTGCGGCTTTTTCTCAGCAGCCTTGGCCGGGGCATTCTTCGCCTTGGTCTTGCCGGCAGCTTTGGCCTTCTGGCCGCGCTTTTTCCGGCCGGAACGGGCCGCCAGCAGGACGATCAGCAGCACCACGACCGCCGCGGCGATCCAGACCACGAACATGGGAATCTCGTTCCCCAGAATCTGAATCGTGCTGCCGGTGCTGCCCTCGTCGGATTCGACGTCGGTCTCCTTCTGGGCGACTTTCTCTGCGGTCTCTCCCTTGAGCTTGACCGTGGCCGTATCCAGCACCTGGTTCTGGGCAGAGGTCACGCGCACAACCTCGCCGCTTTTCAGCGTGAGGGTCGCCTCGGTGATCTGCAGCTCCACGCTGCCGGCGCTGAGACCGCGAAACTCGATCTCCGTCTCCAGCAGGGTCTTCGAACCCTCGCCGGAGAGGGTCAGCTCGCCCTCGGCAGACTCCTTGGCCCCACCGACGCACTGGAGCTTGTCCACATCGTAAGATACGGTGATTTTGTAGGCGGTGACCGGCTCGCTGCCGGTGATCGCAATGCCCACGGTCAGATTCTCGCCGGTGGCCAGCTGGTAACTCTCTTTCTGAAATTCAACCGCTGTATCGGACGCAGCCAGGCAGGGCGCAAACCCCGCCAGCAGCGCCGCCGTCAAAAGCAGCGCCAGCAGCCGCGTCAGAGCGCATACCGATTGGTTCTTTTCCTTCATTTACAACTCTTCCCTTTAAAGCAGATCGCTTGGCCTCAGCCGCTCACAGATTTGCCATAACGTCGTTTTCATATTTCTTGAAGACCCAGTAGCCCAGGGCCAGACTGATCGCCGCATACGCGATCAGCTTGATCCAGAGGGTGATCTCCGGGCAGACGCCCTCCATGAAGATGCGTCTGGCAATCACGATGGAAACGTAGACGGGGTTATAACCGATGGCGTAACGCAGATAGATGGGCAGCCGGGTGACGGGATAGAACAGCGCGGAGAAATACATCCAGAACGTGAGCACGACGGAATAGAGATATTTCATATCCGCAAAGAACACGTAAATGATGCTCAGCGCATAGCCGATGCCCATGGCAAACAGAAGCGAGAAAAATACATCGATGGGTATCAGCAGGATCCACCACGTAAGCGTCAGCTTGCCCTGCACCACGAAAAACAGATAAATCAGCGTAAAGGCGATGGCGGAATACAGGAAGTTCACGAGGGCCGTATAGACCCGGGACAGAACAAAGGTCTGCTTGGGCAGCTTCACCTTCAAAAGCAGCGTGCGGTTGTCCACCAGAGCGGACATGGAAGAGTTGGACGCCGTGCTGAACAAGGTCCAGAACAGCTGGCCGCTCAGATAGTAGATCGGGTAGTTCTGAATGCTGCGGCGGAACATGTAGGAGAACACGACCGTCATGACGATCATCGTCAGCAGCGGGTTCAAAACGCTCCAGATCACGCCCAGATAGGACCGGCTGTATTTCCGTTTCAGCTCACGATTCGTCAGCTCCCGAATGACGAAAATGTATTGTTTCCGAGTAGGATTCTCATGTTTTTCCATAGCTTCCTCACATAGATCAGACTTTTGTACACATGGGCATGGAACAGCTCCCGCTTCACGGCTCCGCCGCAGCGGACGATGCTGCCCTCAATCCACGAGCTCTCGTGGATCTCGCCCTTTTTCAGCCCCGCGAAGATCAGCAGCTTCTGCAGCAGGCGCTGATTGCGGATCTCCTTCCGGGTCAGCCGCGCGGCGACCTCCTGGAGGGTGTTGTCCACCACGTCGTCGCAGAACAGGTTGCCGCCGTAGGCCGCCACCTCCCAAGGCTCGGGACTGCCCATGAATCTGGACAGCAGCCGCTGACAGAGCTTTGCCCCGCCGGGTCTGGCGTCACTTTCGGCGCAGTAGTGCTCCGCGAAGCGCAGCAGCAGCGCGTCCCAGCGTGCCAGAGACTGCGCGTTGTTGTTTTCCTTTCCGCTCTCCTCCGGCAGGAAGCGCCCCTGGGCCTCCCGATAGCGGAGGGTCATGCCGCCCGGGGCGGAGAACACCGTCTCGAACAGGCAGTTGGAGAATTTGGTCTTGCGGGCGATCTGGAGCCCGGGCGAGAAATAGAAGCAGGCATACTGATCGGGCTCCATGGTCTTCGGGATCTCATAGAGGCCGAAGTAGTAACCCCGCAGCTTCAGCCCCGGTTTCTCCGTGCGCAGCAAACGCTGCAGCGATTCCTGGAGCGTGCCCACCCAGCCGCTGTCCACCAGGGCGTAGGACACGTCGTCCAGCAGACCCTCCTGCCGCAGATAGCCCAGGGCCGCCGGGAAAGCGTCCCGGGAATGAGCCTCCACAGCGGTGCGGAACGCCTTGCACTTGGCGAGGGTCCCCCGCAGGGCCATGACCTCCGGGTACAGCAGCTCCCGCTGGAGTCCCCCGGGGAAATCGATCTCCGAAACCACCGCGTCCATCTCCTCCAGGAAGAGGCCCGCGCGGGTCAGGATTTTGAATAAAGTAACGCGAATGCCGCCCAGGCAGATGCGGTCCACGCAGCCCTCGCCCAGCAGGTGATATTCCGGCAGGCGGATGGCGTAGCGGGACACCTTCAGGTATCGACAGTCCACATCCCAGCCCCGGCTTTGGCACAGGAGCTGCGCCGTCTGGTACATGGGATAGGCGTCCCGGGCCAGGAAGTACAGCCGCTGAATGCCCGCGGCTCTGGCCGAGCGGAGGACCCACTCGGTATACTCCACCAGGGTAGGGGCCAACACGTGGAGATAAAGCAGCCCGTCGTCCGTCAGACCCTCCGACTCTGCCAGCGCGCTCTGCAGAGCGGCGGCCAGGGCCGGGTTACGGCTGAGCTGTTTTTGATAGGATTGAAGCCGCTTGCTGTGCAAGCTCGAGGTCGGTTCCACCGGTGTGATCCGACTCCTTTCTTTTCAGCCACGCCACCAGGCGATGGGGAATCAGCCCGGCGATCACCGGACGAATCACATAGAGCCAGCCCCGGGGCAGCAGCCCCA
>CAMHRJ010000029.1 GCA_946187475.1 uncultured Clostridia bacterium
CCGTGATCATGACGCCGGTGTTCTTTTCCTTCTTGGCGAAGCGATAGGCTGCGGCGGAGGTATAGCCATAGCCGATGGCGGCGCCGATGGAGGACATGTCCACGATCCAGCCCAGGGCCGTGCGGCCGAAGAAGGGCGCGATGACCGAGATCGCCAGCACGAAGAGGATGGCATTGGCGGGGGTGTTGTACTTGGGATGGAGCTTGCCGAACCAGCCGGGGAGGACGTTCTCTCTGGACATGGAGAACAGCAGGCGGCTGGTGGCCATGTAAAAGCCGATGATGCCGGAGAGGATGGCGCCGGCCACGGCCAGACCCAGGAAGATCAGGCCCCAGCTGCCCAGCAGGGTGTGAGCCGCGTGGAAGGTGGGCAGGGAGATCAGCCCGTCCAAATTGCCCATATCGTCGATGTAGGCCTGCCAGGTGGGATAGCCGTCCGGCACCACCATGGCGGTCACGGTGTTCAAAACCACATACACCGCCGCGCCGAAGAGGATGGACAGGATCATGATGACCTTGGTCTTCCGGGGGGTAAAGTCAAACTCCTCCGCCGCCTGGGGGATGGTGTCGAAGCCCACGAAGGCCCAGGGGGCCACGGCGATGACCGCGAGGACGCCCGCCACCTTGGAGCCGCCCTCGGGGAAGGCGGGGGTCAGGTTCTGGAAGCTGGCCTTGGAGCTCACCAGAGCCGCCACGGCCACGATGACCACGCCGCCCACCAGCACGAAGACCAGGCCGGTCTGGAAGACACCGGCGAATTTGACGCCCCGAATGCTCAGCACCGCGAAAAGGATCAACGCCGCCAGAGCCAGCAGGATCTCGCCCAGATAGACGTCATAGCCGGCCACCGAATAGTGGAAGCCCACCTGGAAGACGTTGTTCAGCAGGTTCCGGCCGATCAGGGCCAGTGCCGTGCCGTTCAGGGGCACGATGGCCAGATAGGACAGGCCCAAAAACCAGGAGCAGAGGAACGCGTGGTTCATGCCGAAGGCCTGCTGGGCGTAGGTGAACTCGCCGCCGGCCACGGGGTAGCGGTTGATCATGAAGTTGTAGTTCATGGCGATGATGATCATGATCACCGCGGCAAGGCCCATGGCGATGGCGGTGCCCAGCGGGCCCGCCTGTCCCAGGAAGGTGTTGCCGGGCATGACGAAGGCGCCCCAGCCGATGATGCAGCCCAGGGCAAGGGACCAAACGTTTACGGGGGATAAGTTTCGCGACAGTTGGGCATTCTTGTTTTCCATGCAAAAAACTCCTTTTTGTCTGTTCGGCTTTATCCTGCGTCCTGCTCCGGTCGGCGCACACCGCCGGGCAGGGGTTATCCGTTCGTCAGCACCACCGTTTTCCCGTGATCTCTGGCCCACTGCTCGGCATAGGAGCCTGCCGGGCAGTGGAAGACCGCCCGGGTGTCCGCGTCAAAGGCGGTATCGCCGATGGTTTTCAGTGTTTCGGGCAGAATCACCTGCTTCAGGCTTCCGCATTCCAGGAAGGCTCCGTCGCAGATGGTGCCGCAGCCCAGGGAGAGGTCCACCGTCTCCAGCGCAGCGCAGCCCCGGAAGGCGTCGTTGCTGATGTACCGCAGGGACGCGGGGAACGCGATCTGCTTCAGGGCGGCGCAGCTTTGGAATGCGCCGCTGGAAATGCTCATCAGCCTGGGCGGGAGGGCGATCTCCTCCAGCGCCGCGCCCCGGAAGGCGCCTCTGCCCACGCAGCGCACCGGCAGATCGTTCACGCGCTCCGGAAGGGCCATCGACGCTTCCGTCAGGTTCCCGCTCAGCAGCAGGCAGCCGTAATCCTCGATGCATTTATAGCGCGCCGCCCCCTCGCGCTGGACGTGGGCGTTTTGCGTCAGCTCGTCATAGCAGTAGAAATCCGTGCCGTAGAGATCGTCCAGCACCCACTGCATGGCGTATTTGTGGCTGGCCTTGAACAGAATCAGGCCCGCAGAATCCGCTTCCTCCCGCAGCCACTGCTCCAGGGTCCGGCGGTCCGTCGTATGGCTGCAGTTCACGCCGCCGTCAGCGGCCTCCTCCATGGCGGCCTCCGACTCCGGACCATAGAAAAACACCTCGTCGGCGGTGTTCATCCGGGCGATCATGCGGCCGATCTCCCGGTGCTTCTGCTCCGACTCCGCACCCAGATCGGGCACGTCGCTGAGGACGGCGATCTTTTTGGCCCCCTCAGGGACGCTGATGGAGTCGAGGACCTTCATGGCGGTCTCCATGGATTCCATGGTGACGCTGTAGCAGTCGATGTACACATGCTGGCCCGAGAGCCAGACCAGATTCTGGCGCACGCCCTTGGACCGGTAGGCCGCCAGTGCCCGGGCGATGGCCTTTCGGGACATGCCCATCTGCCGTCCCACCGCAAAGGCGCTGAGGGCGTTATAGACATTGTGCGTGCCGCAGACATGGAGCGTCACCGGCGTGCGAACGCCGTCGGCGTTGTTCTCCACCACGTCGAAGGAGAGCGTGCCGTCCCGCTCCACCACGTTTTCGCTGACGATGTCCGCCGTGGAATCCTCCATGGCGCAGCGGATGACCGGGTGCAGATACTGGATCTTCCGCAGGCCGGGGTCGTCCCAGTTGACCACACCCACGGCGCCGGGAGCGGCGCCCCGGTCCAGAGAGAGTTTTTCATACATCAGCAGCTCCGGCTTGCCGCCGAACTTGCCGATGTGGCCGTGGCCCACGTTGGTGACCACCCAGACGTCCGGGCGCAAAATCTTGGCCGTATTCTCCAGCTGGCCGAGACTGCCGCCGGAGCACTCCTGCACAAAGACCTTATGCTCCTTCTGGAGGTCAAAAACAAACTGGGCGATCTGGAAAACCGTATTCTGGTTGCCCTCGATTTTGTATATGTTCATGGCGCTGCGGAGCACGTCGCCCACCATCTCCGTGGTGGTGGTCTTTCCGATGCTGCCGGTGATGGCCACGGTCTTGCCCCGGAACTTGCGCTTGCGCAGGGCGGCCAGCTCCGTCACATAGCTTTTCAGATACGAACGGGAGATGACGGGCAGCCCCGTCTCCAGCAGCGCATCATAGTACTTGGGCAGCGTGATGATGCAGGCGGGCTTGCGGCGCTGGATGCCCTCGATGGAAAAGCTGCTGTCGCGAATGCAGAAAAACACGTCTCCCTGCCGCACGCCGGAGAGGATGAAGGCGATCCGTCCGCTGATGTCCTCGTTGGGATCGAGACCGGTCTTTTCCAGCTCAGCCGCACTCAGCCGCAGGAACCGGAACAGGAGCTTCGGCGTAAGCTTTCCCGCCTGGATGGAGCGCATGCTGGTCCGCTGCCGCGGGGTATAAAAATACTCGCGGAAGGATTCCTCGTCCAGCGCGGCCTCGTCCCGGGCCAGAAGGGGCAGGGCGTTGATGATCTCCCCGTTCATCATCCGGCAGGCCCGGAGATACTTCTCCTCGTTCCAGAGCTTCTGGGCCACGATCTCATCATAGGACACGCCTCGCTCCTTGGCGATGATATAGAGCATGCAGTAAGCGTCATAGGCGGTCCAGCCTGCGGACTGCATGGCGGTGAGAATATTCCCCACGGAGGGGACCTGATAGGTTTTTTGATCTTTTTCAAACACTGGCATATTCTTTTCCTCCTCCCGCTGGGGCGGCACGTTTCGGCCGGCGCGGGTTTTCCTTCCATCCTTTGCGCTTCGATTAAAAAAATTATGAAGGATAGGACCCGTTTTGTCAAGCAAAACGAGTCCTGGGTTTCCTTTTTATTACAATTATTCGCCCGCTGCCCGCCAGAGGAAGGTGACGATCTGGCCCCGGGTACAGGGGTCATCGGGGGAGAAGGCAGCGGCGGTGGTACCTTTGGTGACGCCGTTCTCCGCCGCCCAGAGCACCGCATCGGCGTAATACTGCCCGGCGGGGACGTCCGTGAAGGGATTGCCGCCCTTTGGTGCAGGCATGTTTTCTGCCCGCCAGAGGAAGGTCACCACGTGGGCCCGGGTGCAGGGTTCCTCCGGGCTGAAGGTATCCGCGCCGGTGCCCTGGGTGACGCCGGCTTCCATCGCCCAGCGGACGGCCTTGGCGTAATAGGCGTCCGCCGCCACATCCCGGAAGGGATTGGCGCTGCTCTTCGGCTCCGGCTGGCCCATGGCCCGCCAGAGGAAGGTCACCACCTGGCCGCGGGTGCAGGTCTCCGAGGGCGCAAACCGGTCGGCGCTGACGCCCCGGGTGATCTGGGGGTCCTGGTTCACGGCCCAGAGCACCGCGTCGTAATAGTAGGCGTCCTCGGTCACGTCCCGGAAGGGATTGTTTGCCGCAGGCTTCGGTGTGGGCGGAACGGTGGGCTCCGGCTCCGGTGTGCCCGCGTCCACGGTGAAGGGCGCGCTCTCCGCCGTGAAGGCCTTGTATTCCTTAAAACCGTTGCCGGGCCTGGGCGCTTCTTTCGCAATGCCGTGGTAGACCAGCCGATAGGTGCCGGAGGTAAGGTTCTCGTCCTTCAGCAGCCAGCCCAGGGTCACCGTCCAGCCGGTGGAAATCAGGCCGTTCTTTTCGCAGTGGAAGGTGGTATAGGGGTCAGCGTCGGTGCGGCAGGTCTGCCACTGGCCGTCGGCCTGGCGCTGGACCTCCATGTAGGTGTAATCCCGGGGATTCACGCCGGAGAAGGTGGCCGTGACCCATTCGCCCGGGGTATAGACGGTCTTCTCCACGTCCGAAGTGACGGCGCCGTAGCCGCTGAGCTCCGCCGTGGGGTCGATGAGGGCGGCGGTGGTATAGAGCAGGCCGCTTTTCGGCTCGGTCTCCATGAGGGCTGCGCCCTTGTCCGCCTTTTGACCCGAGACGACGCCTTTTGCCAGCTTGTCCAGCTCCTGGGTCAGGGCAGCACCCGCCCAGGGGCCAAAGAGGTTCGTGGCGCCCTCGTAATGCTGGGCGGCGTACTCCTCCCGGGTGGTGAGATACTGGCTGTAGGCGTTGGCGTGGGTTGCGAAGATCACCTTCTGCACCCCCGCTGCAGCCAGCGTCCGTTCCAATACGGCCCGGGTGCGGTTGCACTGCTCGAAGGTCAGCTCGAAGGGCACACCCACGATGGCGACGGCGCCCAGGCGCAGGATCTGCAGGGGCTGTGCCTTCTGCATGAGCTCGCCTGCGGCCAGGCAGACGACCTTTTCCATCTGTGCCTCGTCATAGGCGTCGGACTGGAGCACCTTCATGGCCGTGGGCCAGAGGGGCTGGAACAGGTTCTGCAGGCCATAGAGGTCGATCATCTTGAAATCGCAGGGGATGCGGTCGTAGCTTTGTGTCTTCTCGTTCCAGACGAACTGGTGGCGCACCGCGCCCTCCTCGGCGTTGTCCACGGGAGCGCCCTCCTCGTCGCCGGCGATGATGCCCGCGCCGATGCAGGGTTCGCTGGTCTTCACATACCCGGCGGAGAGATCGTCATAGGGCATGTGGTATGCGCCCACGTAGGCCAGATCCACGGTGATATCGGAAAAATCCACCGCCGTATAGTTCACGGCGAAGCTGCCGGTGAGGGGAATGCGCTTCGCGCTGCGGAGCAGGTCCAGAGCGGCGTCCGCCTCCTGGCTGCCGCAGACGATCTGATTCTCGATGGCGTCCAGTGTGGGGTCCTGCTCGTCGGGGCGCAGAAAGGCGCCGTGGTAGTCCTGCTCGTTCACGGCGTTGGGGCTGGTGTCGCCGCTGTCCGCCTGGGCGAAGGCCGCCACGAAGTCACCGCCCATCTCCTGCTCCAGACGCAGGGCGGCATAGCCCTTGTGGTCCGAGGCCACATAGCGGTTTTCAATGCTGTTGGAGGTGCCGTGGGAGCCGAAGAAGTTCAGGAAGCCCAGGTCCTTGCCCTGACTGTCCGTGAAAACCACGCCCGCCATCTCGTGGTTGTAGGCGTTTTGGGCGGCGGCAAGACCGGTCTCATAGGAAAAGCTGCCGTCGGCGTTCACGGCGCAGCCCAGGTCTCCGGCGTTGAAGTTCGCCAGAAAGGCGTCCGCCGACCGGTTGGAGGCTTGAATCTCCGTCTGGCCATAGACCAGCGAGGCCGTGCCGGCCACGCGGCTGTCCCAGGCCGCCTCGATGGCCGTCGTGATGCCCCGGACGATGACCCGGTAGCTGAGATCGTCATAGCCGGGCACGCCGTTGATGAGATCATACAGCGCGAACCAGGAGGTGTTGGAGGTGGAGGAATGGCAGTGGGTGGCGGTGAGCATCACGTTCTCCGCGGAAAACATGGTGTACCCATCCGCGCTCAGGGCCGCCAGCACGCCGGGCTTGATGCTCTCGGTCATGTGCACCAGCTCCGCCGAGACGCAGACCATGGGGGTCCTGCCGTCGTCGATGACGAAGGCCCGGGCGTAAAGCCGGGTCAAAAGGCCCTCCATCAGGTCGCCCAGGGAGTTGTAGCCGGTGCTGATCTCCGTGATGGGGCCGGTGATGTCCGCCTTGGCCACGCCCACCTTCAGCGCCGGGTCGGCAGCCGAAGCCGGGGCGGCGAGACTGAGCGCCAGGGCCAGGCACAGCAGCAGGGTCAGCAGTCGTTTCATGGTTCGATTCCTTTCTTCTTCCTCTAAAGTTCAATTTTTTGAACTATTATACCACGGAATCGTCCGGAGGGCAATGCGGAAAGATTTGTAATCTCCACCCAGTCATGATAAAATGAGAAAAAAACCGGTTCCCTGCAATAAAATCCCTCAGTCGTGCATTAACCCTATGAAACGGGCATTTGGACGGAGGAAGCGAAATGCTGATTTATACTGCAGTCATAGAAGGCCCGGCCAAATGGTCGGCGCCGGCACTGGAGGAGGCGTGGTTCCCCTTGATCGCGGAGGGCGACGCCGCGGCTTTTCGCGCCCTTTATGCCCTGGCATCCGAGTCGATCTACGCCTTTGCCCTGTCCATCCTCCGTTCCCGGGAAGACGCCGAAGACGTAATGCAGGACACCTTCCTGAAGATCCGCTCCGCCGCCCATCTCTACCGCCCCATGGGAAAGCCCATGGCCTGGATTCTGCGCATCACACGGAATCTCTGTCTCATGCACCTGCGGCAGCGAAAGCATCTGGCAGACGCTCCGCCGGAGGAGCTCTGCCCCGCCATAGACACCGATGAGATCGGCGATCTGGAGGATCGGCTCACGCTGGAGACGGCCTTCCGGTGTCTGACGGAGCAGGAAGTGCAGATCGTGATGCTCCATGCGGTGTCCGGCATGAAGCACCAGGAGATCGCCGATCTGCTGGAGATGCCGCTCAGCACGGTGCTGTCGAAATATCACCGAAGCCTGCGCAGATTGCGCGCCCGACTGGAGGAACAGTTACGATGAAATACGATGAACAGGCCCTGCACGCCGGACTCCGGCGGAGCATCAAGGCCATGACCCCGGAAATGGACGAATCGCTGCTGACCCAGCCGGTGGAGATCGCCGACGGCAGCGAGTGGTATCTGGAGGGTCTGCCCACCCGGCGGAAAGGTGCCGTCCGCGCGCTGATGGCCGCGGCGGCCTGCCTGGTGCTGATCCTCGCCGGCATGTTCTGGCGGGGCGGCCGGGTGGTGACGGACGTCTATCTGGACGTGAATCCTTCGGTGGCCTTGCATCTGAACCACAGCGAGCGCGTGGTCCGCACCGAAGCCCTGAACGCCGACGGCGAGCAGGTACTCGCGTCCCTGCAGCTCCGGGGCGAGAGTGCCGAGGACGCGCTGGAAGACCTGCTGGACGAAATGGAGGCCCAGGGCTTCCTGCGCCGGGACCGGAACGGCGTTCTGGTGACCGTGACGTCCCAGGACGAGGAGACGGAAAACCGCCTGCTGGAGGCGCTGCTGGCGCGGGTGCAAAAGCGCGTGGGCGAAAAGGACGTGCTGGCCCAGAAGCTGACGGCAGACGATGATCTGCGTCAGGAGGCAGCCAAAAACCACATCTCCCCGGGCAGAGCGGAGCTCCTGCGGGCTGTGTCTGACCGCACCGGCATCCCGACGTCGAAGCTCTCCGCCCTCTCCATCCACGATCTGCTGGAGCTGCTGGACGATCTGGATGATGACGACGATGACTGGGATGACGATGACTGGGACGATCATGATAACGACGATCATGACAATGACCGGGACGACGATGATGACTGGGATGATGACGATTGGGACGACGATGACTGGGACGACGACGATCACGCCTACGAGAGTGCCCCGCAGGGCCAGAATTCCGGCGGAAGCCAGACGACCCAGCGGCATGATGACGACGATGACGATGACGATGATGATTGGGACGATGACGACGACGATGATGACGATGACGACGACTGACCGGAGAGCGGTATGCGCAGGCTGAGCGAGGTGCTCCGGGCGGAATACGGCGAGAAGGTCTACAAGCTCTCCCTGTCCTCGGGCTGCACCTGCCCCAACCGGGACGGCACCGTGGGCGCGGGCGGCTGTACCTTCTGCTCTGCCGGCGGCTCCGGGGATTTCGCGGCAGAGTTCGCGCCCCTGGAGCAGCAGATCGCCGACGCGAAGGCCCGCATCCGGAAAAAGACCGACGCCAAAAAGTTCATCGCCTATTTCCAGTCCTACACCAACACCTACGGCGATCTGGAGCGTCTGGAGGCTCTCTACACCGAGGCCATCTCCCGGCCGGAGGTCGTGATTCTCTCTCTGGGCACCCGGCCGGACTGTCTGGGCCCGGAGGTGATCGGAATGCTGAAGCGTCTGAACGCCATAAAGCCCGTGTGGGTGGAGCTGGGGCTCCAGACCATCCACGACCGCACTGCCGTGGCTGTGAACCGGGGCTATCCCCTCGCCGCCTTCGCCGAGGGCTACCGGGCGCTGAAGGACGCGGGCATCACCGTGATCGTCCATGTGATCTATTCTCTCCCCGGAGAGACCCGGGAGGACATGCTGGACACGGTGCGGTATCTGGCGGCGCTGGAGCCCCCGCCCGACGGGGTGAAGCTGCAGATGCTGCATGTTCTGAAGGGCACCCCGCTGGGCGAGCAGTATGAAAAAGCGCCCTTCCCCCTGCTGTCCCTGGAGGAATACGCCGACCTCATCGCCGAGAGTCTGCGCATCCTGCCGCCGGAGACCGTGCTCCACCGCATGACCGGCGACGGACCGGGAAAGCTCCTGCTGGCGCCGGAGTGGACCCGGAGCAAAAAGCGGGTGCTGAACACCCTGAACCGGGCCATCGCCCATTCCATCCGGCTCTCCGGAATCCTGGCCATCACGTGCTATAATGTTAGCAACGACAAACTGCCAACGAGGTGTCCTATGGAATATCAGATCATGCACGCCACCCGCCAGTCCATCCGGGTGCGGTTTTGCCGCCGGCGCTGGACGAAAACCGAGGCCGAGGCCCTGCGCCGGGCGCTGGCCGCTGCCGAGGGGATTGAAACCGTGAAAATCTATCCCGCCACCGGCGGCATCTATCTGGAGCACACCGGCCAGGAGGCCGCTCTGGCCGCCCTGGACGCGGTGAACGCCGAAACCCTGGCCGCCGACCCCTATGCCGATGACGACTGCATCACGATGGAGGAATGGGCCGCCCGGAAGCTGCACCCGGCGCTGAAGCGGCGGATGCGCACCGAGATTCTGGTGGAGGCCGCGGCGGACCTGTTTCTGCCCGCTCCCGCCCAGTTCGCCTTCCACGCCTACCAGCTGCTGAAGCTGAAGGGCTGAGTCACAAATAAGAAAAAGCCGCTGCTTTCGCAGCGGTTTTTTTGATTGCCTTATGGTTTCAGCAGTCGGCCCAGGCCCCGGTTCAGGTATTCGTTCCAGAATCGCCAGTTGTGGCCGCCGGGGCCTTCCTCGTAGCAGAAATCGGCGTTCTGCTCCTTGAGGAAATCCCGAAACTGCCGGTTCGCGCCCAGGAGGGAATCCTCGGTGCCGATGGCGAGATAGAGCCTCGGGATGTCCGCGCCGGCGGCCTTCAGCTGCCGATACTGAACCTCCGGGTTCTTGTCCGTCTCCTCGATGCCCTCCAGATCACCGAACACGTCCCGCACCATAGCCATGGGCATGACGCCCTCATTCTCCCCGGCGGCAAAAGCCCGGATGCGCAGGGCCGAGGACAGGGCGATGCAGGCAGAATAGGTCTCCGGGAAGGCAAAGGCCGTGTGCAGGGCACCGTAGCCGCCCATGGAGAGGCCGCCGATGAGGGTGTCCTCCCGGCTTTGGGCATAGCCGAACACCGACCGGACATAGGCGGGGAATTCCTCCCCCACGAAGGTGGCGTAGTTGCCGCCCACGTAGCCTCGGTCCAGATAGAAATTGTTGCCGCAGGTGGGCATGAACACCGCCAGATTGTACTGGATGGCCATCTCCTGGGCCACGCCGCCGAAGAGCCAGTCCGTGTCCGTGCCGGTGAGCCCGTGGAGCAGGATCAGGGTCTTGGCGGGCCGGTCATAGTGCCGCGGGTCGATGACCTCCGGCATCTCCACGTCGTTGGGCAGCACGAAGGCAAAATTCGCGTGCTGCATGATGGACCGTGCGTGAAATTCCATTCTTCCGCTTGCCATGGTTCAGGACTCCTTGTCTGAAATCGTAAAGGCATAATGCCCGCAGGCGTTGATGATCTGCGTCTCTCCGAAGGTGGTGACGCGCGGGACGTTGACGCCGTAGTTTTGGTGGATGTGGCCGTGGAGGAAGTGGGCGGGCCGGTATTCCTCCAGCAGCTCCCGGAAGCATGCAAAGCCCCGGTGGCTCATGGTGTCCATGTCGTTCAGGCCCCGGGCCGGAGCGTGGGTCAGCAGCAAGTCAAAGCCCTCTGCGCGCCGGATGGCGCCCTTCAGCCGCCGGACCCGCCTGGCCATCTGCCGCTCGGTGTAGAGGCAGGGCCCTTCCCGATAGCGGTAGGCCCCGCCCAGGCCCAGGATGCGCAGGCCGTTTTGGACATGGAGCTTCCCGTCCACGCAGAGGCAGCCCTCCGGCGGGGCGGTCACATAGCTTTCATCGTGGTTTCCCGGCACATACAGCAGCGGGCACCGGGCCATGGTCACCAGAAACTCCAGATACTGCTTCGGCAAATCCCCGCAGGACAGGATCAGGTCGAATTCCGCGAGCCTGCCCGGGGTATAAAAGTCATAAAAATAGGGTGAAACCTCATCGGCGATGGTGAGAATCCGCATGCCTCTCACCCCCGCCGGTCCCGGCTGGCCTTGCCCACGCCCACCAGGTCCACCGTGGCCTTGGCAAGGTCCGTCAGCTCGTCGTAAACGGGGATGGCGCCGGTGATGTTCTCCACCAGCTCCTCCATGCGGATGATCTGCTCCGGAGTCAGATCGCCGTCGGACTCCAGAGCCTTGCCCTGCTGGTCATAGAGGGCTCCGGCGAAGGGTCGGCAGAGGCCGCTTGCCACGGCGCCCTTCAGAGTCTCCGCCAGACGGATCACCGGCGGGGGCAGGGTCTCGGCGCAGCGCAGGTCCACCACCCCGGCGGAGAGGCCCCAATAGTAGTTCAGGGCCCGGCTGGTGCCGGCATACTCCTGCCGGGCGGTGCTGGAGCGCACCAGCCGCAGCAGCCGCTCGTAATAGGTGCCCCACTGCCACAGGGGCGTGGCCAGATTCACCCGGCCGCTCTCCGTGATGAGGGACAGGCCCAGGCTTTCCCGATCGTCCATGCCCCAGCGGGTCATGTCCTGGGCGGAGATCAGCCGGGCGCCGCGGCTGAGCAGCCGCTGCTCGGCGGCCTCGTTTCCGCCCACGCTGGACCACTCCAGCAGCACCTTGGCCCGGGGATTCACCATCTGGGCACCCAGGGCGAAGGCGTTGACGCCGGCCACCTGGCCGAAGATGGGGTAGTCCGCCAGATAGCCCACCGGGTCGTCCCCGGCCATGGCCCCGGCGATGGCGCCGATGATGAATTTCACCTCATACATCCGGGCGTAATAGGTGCGGATATAGCGGTGGTTCGTGTTCAGGGAGCAGTTGAAGAAGGTGACCTCCGGGTGCTCCACGGCGGCCCGGAGACTGGCGGGCAGCAGCCGGGGCGAGGTGGTGAAAATCACCGTGTTCCCGGCGGCGATGGCCGACTCGATGGCCTGTTCCGCTCCGGCGGAGAGCACGTCGAACCAGGCAGTGGCCTCCACCTGGCCCTGGAGGGCCTGCTGGGCGTAAATCCGCCCCTGCTCGTGGCCCCGGGTCCAGGCGGCGCTGTCGGGGCTGCCGTCGTGGAGGAAGGCCGCCCGGATGGGCTTGGCCCCGGTGGGCAGCACCTTCTGGATCAGGCTGGGCTTTTCCTCCGGCGGGGTCATGTGGACCTCCACAGGCTCCGGCTCCTGGCGGAGCGCGATCTCCTCCCAGGCCTTTTTCAGCAGCTGCTGCAGGGCCTCGGCGCCCTTGTCCTGGAGGGCACCGTAGCCGTAGATCTCCAGACAGGCCAGCAGCGCGTCGCCGGGCAGCAGCGACAGCTTTCCGCCGCCGCAGCGGTCGAAGGCCGTGCGGAAATAATACCACACGGTGCGCAGCCGCCTGCTCTCCTCCTCGGTCCAAACCGCCTCCTGGTCCTTGCCCAGCAGCTTCTGCAGGGCGGCATAGCCCCCGGGGCGGGAAAATTCGATCTCATTGATGCGGCTGCGGGCATAGAAATCCACAAACTCGAAGTAGCCCGCGTTCTCCGGTGTCCGCTCCGGCAAAATGCGGATGACCCGGGCCGCGATCTGGGGCGCGTCGAAGAATTTCAGCACGCTGACGCGCTTGTTGCCCTCCTCCACATAAAAGCGGTTGAGGTATTCATAGGCCTTGATGGGCTCCTGAATGCCCTCGGTCAGGTGGGCCTGGCAGAGCCGCTGCCACTTGACGGCAAATTCGCTTTTCACGTCCATGACGGGCATGAAATTGGCGGCGAAGGCGTTTTCCCGGGCACGGCTTTTCGTGCCCACCACGAAGGCGGAGGGCACCTGCACCACACCCAGATCCACGCCGCCCAGGGCCTTGGCCGCGGGGATGAAATCGTCCAGCACCGGCAGACAGGGGGACTGGCCCCGGGAGACGCGGGTGCGGGTCTCCTTCTGGCCGCGCTTGAGGGCTTCCCGATAGTAGAGTTCGGACATAAGGGTTCCTTTCTGTTGCGAAAAAGGCTCCGGCCGTGGATACGGCGGCCGGAGCCCATCAGGGATTCAAAAAGCAAGATCAGAACTCGTAGTTCTTGCAGACAGGAGAGTGATTCTCGGCAGACTCCTTGTCGTACCAGATCAGGTTCAGGCTGGTCTCCTTGTCGAAGAGCTGGATCAGCTCCGGCTCGGTGGTGAAGTGCACCGTCTGGCCCATGGAGACGTCCTCCTCCAGACCCACGGTGGGGATGACCATGACGACCTCGTCGTCACCGCTGCGGGCGTGGAGGTTGAACTCGCTGCCCAGCATCTCGGAGACCTCGATGGTGGCGGTCAGGCTGCCCTCGCCCACGGTGATGTGCTGGGGACGGATGCCGGCGACGATGTCGCAGGGCTTTTGGCCGTTCTGCTTGAGAGCCTTCTGCTGGAAATCAGAGAGCTTGAACTTCTCGCCGCGAATCTCGGCGTAGTAAACGTCGTTCTCCAGCAGGAGCTTGCAGTTGTCGAAGAAGTTCATGACGGGCATGCCGATGAAGCCGGCGACGAACAGGTTCACGGGCTTGCCGAAGACTTCCTGAGGCGTGCCGATCTGGTTGACGTAGCCGTCCTTCATGATGACGATGCGGTCGCCCAGGGTCATGGCCTCGGTCTGGTCATGGGTGACGTACATGAAGGTGGTGTCGATGCGCTGACGCAGCTTGATGATCTCGGCGCGCATCTGGTTGCGGAGCTTGGCG
>CAMHRJ010000030.1 GCA_946187475.1 uncultured Clostridia bacterium
CTCAGGGATATAATAGCAGTTATAGCCCAGGGCGCGCTTTCCTTCGTTGATCGCCTGCTGAACGAGCTCGTTGTTCGCGTCCTGCAGGAGGTCTTCGAAGAAGATCAGGTGTTTCAAGTCTTTCATGGTGTCCCTTCCTTCCGAAATTTCCTTGAAATGACGAGTTTGAAAAAGAGCGGCCGATCCCATCGGCCCTCTGCCGGGAGTCCCGTTGCGAGCCTTGCCATGAATGGACAAACCCTTGTCGCGAACAAGGCATAACCCGACAACATATCATTATAAAATTAACACAAGATCGCCTGTATGTCAACAGAAAGTCGTGCAAATTGAACGAATTCGCGGGATTTGTTACAAGGTGCGAAAAACGGAAAACCCGGGCGCAAAGCACCCGGGCTGCGAATTACAATATGGAATAAATGTAGGAGATCACCGGCATGGTCACCAGGCAGAGGATCGTGGTCAGGATGTTCACGGCGCTGGCGAACTGGGCCTCCGGCTCGGTGCGGTACATCTGGGTGAACTGGGTCACCATGACGGCCGCAGGGGCGGCCGCGGTCAGCGCCGCGATGGTCACCACGTCCCGGGCTTGGGGCGCCAGACGGAAAATGCCGCAGCAGCGCAGTACCACCACCGCCGCCAGGGGATAGACGATCAGCCTGCCGATGGTAATCAGCCAGGCCCGGCGGTTGGAAAAGACCTCCTTCAGATTGGCGCTGCCCACGATCATGCCGATGGTGAACATGTAGGTGGGGCCCATCATGTTGCCCAGGGCGGTCACGGTGGAGCCCAGCACGCCGGGCAGCTGCCAGTGCAGCAGGAACATGACGAGACCGAGGATGCTGGCGATCATGACCACGTTTTTCGTGATCATGGAAATGTGAAAGCGGTTTTCGCCGCTGAGCACCGCCTGACCGTGGGTGAACATCAGCACATTCATCACGAAAAAGCAGGGACTCAGATAGATCACCCATTCGCCGCCCATGGCGCTGGCGATCAGCGGCAGCATGAAGTTGCCGGCGTTGGGGTAGGCCATGGAGGTGTATTCCACCACGTTCAGCTTCAGCGGTTGGCGGATGGCCATGGTCAGCACCGCGAACGCCGCGACCACCACCAACGTCGCCAGCAGGGAGATGCCCATGCCCGCCAGCTTGTCCATGCTGAATTCATATTGGTAGGCGTCCAGCATGGCGCAGGGCGTGAGATAGTAAAGCGCGAATTTGTTCAGCGGCCCGGCGTCGTCGAATTTCAGAATCTTCAGCCGCACCGCCAGAAAGCCCAGCGCAATGATGATCGCAAGCCCGGCGATCTTCTGCGCCAGCACCAGCGTAAACTCCATGAGGCGTCACCCTCTCTAAGCAAAATACGGGTGCTATCATACAATCATCTGGAAAGAATTGCAAGCCCTTGGCGGAAATTTGCTGCCCTTGCGGGATGGGGTGGAATGGTGTAAGATAACGGAGAAGGAGGGATGCACCATGCCCAATTTCAAACTGGAGCTCTGCTACGACGGCACCCGGTTCAACGGCTGGCAGCGGCAGGGCAATACGCCCAACACCATCCAGGGCATTCTGGAGCGGACGCTCTCGGACATGCTGGAGCAGGAGGTGGAGGTGGCGGCCTCCGGGCGGACGGACGCGGGCGTGCACGCCCGGCGGCAGGTGGCCTCCTTCCGGGCCAAGACCCCGCTGGAGCCGGAGGCGATGCTCTTCGCCCTGCGCCAGCTCCTGCCCGGGGACATCGGCGTACTGTCCCTCACCGAGGCGCCGCCCCGGTTCCATGCCCGGCTGAACTGCAAATCCAAGACCTATGTCTATCGCATCTGGAACAGCGCGGAGCCCAACGTGTTCGAGCGCAAATACCTGACCCCGGTGTCGGAGCCGCTGGACCTGAGTGCCATGCGCAGGGCCGCAAAGCTCCTCTGCGGAACTCACGACTTCACCAGCTTTCACGCCAACAAGCGCTTCAAGCGCTCTGCCGTGCGTACCATCACGGAGATCGAGATCGTGCGTCTGGGCGGGGAAGTGCAGCTGCGCTTCACCGGCGACGGCTTTCTCTACCACATGGTGCGCATCCTCACGGGGACGCTGCTGGAGGTGGGCCTGGGCCAGCGGGAGCCGGAGACCATGACTGCCATTCTCGAGGCCAAAGACCGCGCCGCCGCAGGCAAAACTGCCCCGGCCAAGGGGCTGATCCTCTGGGACGTGGCATATTAAAAAAGAACGCTCCCCGGAACAAACGGGGAGCGTCTTTCTTACTCAGATCGATGGTCGCGGAACAGCAGCGAAATGCACCAGATCGCGGCCAGACCGACGAGGGTATAGATCACGCGGCTGAGTGCCGCGGTCTGTCCGCCGCAGATGGCGGCGACGACGTCAAAGCGGAACAGACCGATGCTGCCCCAGTTGAGCCCGCCGATGATCGCCAGAATCAGGGCGATCCTGTCCAATACCAGCATGAACCTTGCCTCCTTTTGCAAACGAACGCGCAGCGCAGCCCGCGCTTTTCGTCAAGATCGGGTATAGTGTTTCCCGCGGCGGCGGGAAATATGCCGGCGGGCGAAAAAATTTTTTCGCGTTCGATCGGATTCGACAAAAGCAGTGTCCCTTCGCTCTTTACAAAGTCCGCCGCCTCGGATACAATAAGGGCACAGCTTATCCAAGGGGCCTTCATTCGGAAGGACATGGCTCATATCTTTATCCCATAACCCTGTATTTGCGAACAGTTTATTGGCTGTTCGCCTTTTTTATGGAAGCAAAACGCGAGGCGCAGATTTGCGCCTCGCGTTATCGTTTTATAAACTTAAAGCTCGGGATACAACGGGAACTGCTCGCAGATCTTGAGAACCTCGTTGCGCACCAGCGGAACGGCGTCCTCGCCGGAGTCGATCAGATGGCAGATGCAGGCGCCGATGCGGCGCATCTGCTCTTCCTTCATGCCCCGGGCGGTGCAGGCCGGTGTGCCCAGACGGACGCCGCTGGTCTGGCTGACGGGCAGAGTGTCGAAGGGGATGGCGTTCTTGTTGGCGGTGATGTTCGCCTGGTCCAGCAGCTCCTGGACCTCCTTGCCAGTGCGGCCCTTGCTGTAGACGTCCAGCAGCATCAGGTGGTTGTCCGTGCCGCCGGAGACCAGACGCACACCGCAGGCGTGGATGGTCTCGGCCAGCGCCTTGGCGTTCTTCACCACCTGGACCTGGTCGGCCTGGAATTCCGGCTCTGCCGCCGCCTTCAGGCAGACGGCCTTGGCCGCGATGATGTGCATCAGCGGGCCGCCCTGAGTGCGGGGGAAGACGCCGCTGTCGATCTTCTTGCCCAGCTCCTCCCTGCAGAGGATGATGGCGCCCCGGGGGCCGCGGAGGGTCTTGTGGGTGGTGGAGGTGACCACGTCGGCGTAAGGCACCGGGCTGGGGTGCACGCCGCCGGCCACCAGGCCGCCGATGTGGGCCATGTCTACCATCAGGTAGGCGCCCACGCTGTCCGCGATCTCGCGGAAGCGCTTGAAGTCGATGAAACGGGGATAGGCGCTGGCGCCGGCGATGATCAGCCGGGGCTTGACCTCCTCGGCGATGCGCTGCACCTCGTCATAGTCGATCATCTCGGTCTCGGGATTCACGCCGTAGTAGTGGGGCTCATAGTACCGGCCGGAGACGCTGGCCTTGCTGCCGTGGGTCAGATGGCCGCCGTGGGCCAGGTCCATGCCCAGAATCTTGTCGCCGGGCTGCAGGAGCGCGGCGTAGACGGCGATGTTCGCCTGGGCGCCGGAGTGGGGCTGGACGTTGGCGTACTCCGCGCCGAAGAGCTTCTTGGCCCGGTCGATGGCGATGCGCTCCACCTCGTCCACATAGTCGCAGCCACCGTAGTAGCGGGCGCCGGGATAACCCTCGGCGTACTTGTTGGTCAGATGGCTGCCCATGGCCTCCATGACGGCCATACTGGTGAAGTTCTCCGAGGCGATCAGCTCGATGTGGTCGCGCTGGCGCTGCAGCTCCCGGCCCATGGACGCGAATAGCTCGGGGTCATAGCTTTTCAGAATGTCGTAATTCAAGGGACTCTCCTCCTGTATATGAATGCTGTATTTCCATTTTAGAGCACCATCATTCTAACTGAAACCCTCCGAGAATGCAAGCATTCCCGGGATTTTCGGAGAATTGTAGGTTTTTCTCCGCAAAACCGGAATAACCTTCGCCAGAATGGCAATAAATTAGAATGAGGTGATGCATGATGTGGGAGAAAATCCGGCCCTATGTGGGCTTTTCCGCGCTGGCTCTGGGCGTGGGCGCTCTGGCGGGCTTTCTGACCAGCGGGGAGATGGAATCCTTCGCCGCTTTGAACCAGCCGCCCCTGTCGCCGCCGGGGTGGCTGTTCCCGGTGGTGTGGACGGCGCTGTATCTGCTCATGGGTCTGAGCATGGGCCTGGTCTGGCGGTCCGACAGCGGCTATCACCGCCGGCGGGTGCTCCGGCTCTGGTGTGTGCAGCTGGGGATGAACTTTCTCTGGACGCTGGTGTTTTTCAATCTCCAGCTCCGGCTGTTCGCCTTCTTCTGGCTGCTGGGTCTCCTGGCTGTCGTGGGCTGGATGGTGACGGAGATGGAGCAGGCGCATAAAACCGCCGCCCGGCTGCAGATCCCCTATCTGCTCTGGCTGCTGTTCGCCGGATATCTGAATCTGGGCGTCTATCTGCTGAATCGGTAAATTCAGGCTTTTCCGCCGGCAGGAAGTGTGCTATACTGTCCTCATAACCAACAAAGGAGAGGACGCACATGAAAAAAGCGATTCGTGTGATTTTGATCGTTCTGCTGGCGCTGATTCTGGCCATCGCGGCGTTTTTCGCCTTCCTGACGGCCACCCAGCTGGACCCCAAAAGCGAGGGCGCCAACATCAATCTCATGATGGACAGCGCTGCGGCGCCGAAGGAGATCAACGAGGGCGACTCCATTTCCGTGCTCAGCTGGAACATCGGCTACGCTGCTCTGGGCGCGGAATCGGACTTCTTCATGGACGGCGGCGAGCAGACCCGCCCCGAGAGCAAGTCCGTGGTGGAGAAGAATCTGGACGGCATTGTTTCCGAGATTCAGGCCCAGGACGCCAACTTCACCATCCTGCAGGAGGTGGACTCCGGATCTCACCGCAGCTACGGCGTCATAGAGACGGCCGCCATCGCTGAAGCCGTCAATCAGGTGAACGCCTATGCCCTGAACTACAAATGCCCCTTCGTGCCCTTCCCGTGGCCGCCGCTGGGGAAGGTGTCCAGCGGACTCTTTACCTTGAGCACGGCCGGTTCGCCGGTGTCTGCCGAACGTGTGGCGCTGCCCAGCCCCTTCAGCTGGCCGGTCTCTACGGCGAATCTGAAGCGCTGCCTGCTGGTGACCCGCTACGCGGTGGCAAACTCCGACAAGGAGCTGGTGCTGGTGAACCTGCATCTGGAGGCCTATGACGACGGCGAGGGCAAGGCGGCCCAGACCAAGATGCTCACGGAGTTCCTCCGCAATGAATACGAGGCCGGCAACTACGTCATCGCCGGCGGCGACTTCAACCAGACCTTCCCCGGCGGGCTGGACAGCTTCCCCATCAAGGACGCTTCTCTCTGGACCCCCGGCACCCTGGACGCCAGCGCTCTGCCCGGCGACGGATGGCAGTTTGCCTACGATACGGAGACCCCCAGCTGCCGTCTGCTGAACCAGCCCTATGATCCGGCGAGCCCGGACACCCAGTACTACGTCATCGACGGCTTCATCCTGTCGCCCAACGTGACGCTGGAGCAGGTCCAGACCCAGGACGCCCAGTTCCAGTACGCCGACCACAACCCTGTGCGTCTGACCGTGACGCTGGGATAAGGAGAAGACTAAAAATCCTCCGCTGCAGCCGCAGCGGAGGATTTTTGCGCAAAAATTTAAGAAAAGTTTCATTGATGTTTCCGCCGGGGTATGGTACACTCTAATTTGACATTTTATCACATTGGAGAACGACAAGAGCATGAGAATGCGGAAAAAACCCAACCTGATCCCGCGCATGGAACGGTGCGCGGCGGTACAGATCACCGACCCGGAAGCCCTGCGCGGCCGCTGGCTGGAGGCCTATCCCGGCTTCGAGGCCCTGCATCTGGAGATCGGCTGCGGCAAGGGCCGCTTCACCACCGAGACTGCGGCCCAGAACCCCAACGTGTTTCTCGCGGCGGTGGAAAAGGTGCCCGACGCCATGGTGGTGGGCATGGAGCGGGTCACGGAGCGCGGCCTGGAGAACGTGCGCTTTCTGGACTTCGACGCCAAGGACCTGCTGACCATCTTCGCCCCCGGCGAGGTGCAGCGGATTTATATCAACTTCCCTGACCCCTGGAAAAAATCCCGACAGAAAAAGCGCCGCCTGACCTATCCGGCCTTTCTGGCGCTCTATGCCCAGGTGCTGCCCATGGGCGGCGAGATCTGGTTCAAGTCCGACAACGACCCCCTCTTCGAGTGGTCTGTGGAGCAGATGCGCGACATGGGCTGGGAGCTCCGGGAGCTGACCCGGAACCTCCACGAGCACGGCCCCGTGGGCGTCATGACGGACTATGAGGCCAAATTCCACGCCGAGGGCGTCACCATCAACCGCGTGGTCGCGGTCAAAACGGAGGATTGTGTACTTGAGTACACAATTCGGGAAGAATCGCGTGACGCTCGCCCCTGAGGGGCAGCCGCGTCACATGCGAATCATCTCCATTTGCTGCTGATATGGAGATGAATGAACCATTGTTTCTGCGAACACAGCAGCAGAATGGAGATGAAAATATGCGATTTCTCTCTTGGAACGTCAACGGACTCCGAGCCTGCGTAAAAAAGGGCTTCGAGGACGTTTTCTGGGGCATGGACGCGGACTTCTTCTGCCTGCAGGAGACGAAGCTCCAGCCGGACCAGATCGCCCTGGATCTGCCGGGCTATGAGCAGTTCTGGTGCTCGGCGGAGAAAAAGGGCTATTCCGGCACGGCCATCTTCGCCAAGGAAGCGCCGCTGAGCGTGCGCTACAATCTGGGTATCCCGGAGCACGATACCGAGGGCCGGGTCATCACCCTGGAGTACCCGGAATTCTGGCTGGTGACGGTCTATACCCCCAACGCCCAGAACGAGCTCAAGCGCCTGGACTACCGCATGCAGTGGGAGGACGATTTCCGGGACTACCTGCTGGAGCTGGACAAAGTGAAGCCCGTCATCGTCTGCGGCGACATGAACGTGGCCCACCAGGAAATCGACCTGAAAAACCCCAAGACCAACATCGGCAACCCCGGCTTCTCCTTCGAGGAGCGGGGCAAGTTTGACGATCTGCTGAATTCCGGCTTCACGGACACCTTCCGCCATCTTTACCCCGATCTGGAAGGGGCCTACTCCTGGTGGAGCTACCGCTTCAACGCCCGGGCCAACAACGCGGGCTGGCGCATCGACTATTTCCTGGTGTCTGATCGCCTGAAGGACAAGATCGACAAGGCTTTTATCTGCCCGGAAATCGAGGGCAGCGACCACTGTCCCGTGGGCCTTGACCTGAAACTGTAATGGAAGTTCAAATCGGAAATGTCACGCTCCGGGGCCGGGTGACCCTGGCGCCCATGGCGGGCGTGACGGACGCGGCGTTCCGCCGCCTCTGCGAGCAGCAGGGGGCGGCCCTGACCTGCACGGAGATGGTCAGCGCCCGGGCGCTGTGCTACCACGACGAAAAGACCAAATCCCTGCTCTGGCTGCCGGAGGACCGGGCCTGTCCCACGGCGGCCCAGCTCTTCGGCCACGAGCCGGAGATCCTGGCCGAGGCCGCGTCCATGGCGCTGGAGCTCTCCGGCGCGGAGATCCTGGATCTGAATATGGGCTGCCCGGTGGGGAAGGTCATCCGCAGCGGCGACGGCAGCGCCCTCATGCGCGACCCGGATTTGGCGGGCCGCATGGTGGAGGCCGTGGTCCATGCCGTGGACGTGCCCGTGACGGTGAAGTTCCGCAAGGGCTGGGACAACGGCAGCGTCAACGCCGTGGAATTCGCCAAAGTGATTGAGCAGGCCGGCGCATCGGCCATCGCGGTCCACGGCCGCACCCGGGCCCAGATGTACGCAGGCAAGGCGGACTGGGACATCATCCGGGACGTGAAGCGTGCCGTCCACATCCCCGTTTTCGCCAACGGCGACATTTTCTCCGGCACCGACGCGGCGCATATCCTCCGCTACACCGGCTGCGATCTGGCCATGATCGGCCGGGGCTGCTTCGGCGATCCCTGGCTCTTTGCCAGGGCCAACGCCGCCATGGCAGGAGAAGCGGAACCGAAGCGACCGCCGCTGGCGGAGCGCATCGCCGCCGCCGTGGAGCAGATTGAGTTCGCCGCCGCCCAGAAGGGCGAGCGGGTGGCCTGTCTGGAGGCCCGGAGCCAGTTTTGCTGGTATCTCCGGGGCGTGCCCCATGCCGGGCAGTACAAGCAGGACATCGTACATGTAAGCACCCTGGAGGAGCTGCACCATGTGGCCCGGCTCATCCAGCTGAATCTCCGGGATGAGGAACCCAGAACATGACCAGAGAAGAAGAAAGCGCCGTCATCCTCCGCGTGCAGCAGGGGGACGCCAACGCCTTTGAGGCGCTGGTGACGGCGTACCAGAAACAAGTATATAACCTGGCCCTGCGCACGGTGGGCAATCCCGAGGACGCCGCCGACCTGTCGCAGGAGGCCTTTTTGCGCGCCTATCGCTCCATCGCCAGCTTCCGGGGCGACAGCAAGTTTTCCGTCTGGCTCTATCGCCTGACCACCAACATCTGCATCGACTTTCTCCGCAGCCGGGGCCGCAAGCCCACGGTTTCCCTCACGGTGGAGGGCGACGACGAGGAGTCCGAGGAACTGGACGTGGCGGACGAGCGCTACGACCCGGAGGAGAATTTCCAGCGCGCGGAGCTCCAGCGGGCGGTGCAGCGGGGACTGAACACCCTGCCGAAGGAGTTTCGCACCATCCTGATCCTCCGGGAGCTGGAGGGCATGAGCTACGCCGAGATCGGCGAGATTCTCCACCTGGAGGAGGGCACGGTGAAGTCCCGCCTCTTCCGCGCCCGGAGCCGTCTGTGCGAGTTTTTGAAGCAGGACGGGAACCTTCCGGACGCTTATGCGTCTAAGACAAAAAAGGGAGGTGCGAAGTGATGCCGGATTGTCCATACACGCTGCAGGTCCATCTGCTGGCGGACGGCGAATTGAACAGCAGCGATGCAGCTGCCCTGCGGGAGCATCTTCGCACCTGTGACGCATGCGCCAAGCGCTACGCGGAATACACCAGCCTGTCCGCGCTGCTCTCCGACACCATGGAAGAGCCTTCGGCGGACTTTACGAAAAACGTCATGGCGCAGATTCTGGCCGAGGCGGAGGAGAAGGCCGTACCCATCCAGGCGGCGAAAAAGCCCAAAAAGAGATCGGGCTTTGCCCCACTGCTGACGGCGGCCGCCTGTCTGGCTTTGATCATCGGCGTGGTGGCCATCGCCGGCCGGGGCCTGCCCACGGCAGCCCGGGTTACCGGCGGCGGCAACCAGACCGCAGAGGTCCAGATGCTGGAGCGCGGCGCTTCCGCGGAGGACGCGGAACCCGTGGAGCCCACGGCGTCGGCAGAGGATGCCGAAGTTCTGGACACGGCTGTCCAGGCGGAGGGCCAGGGTGCCCTGGCCGCGGCCCTGGGCGTCAGCAGCGCTCTGGACGAGGAGACCACCGCCGCCATTCGCGCCCTGCTGAAGGACGGCGATGCCATCGAGGCGCCGGAGCTGGACGAGAATCCCGTCTGCACCCTGGCCGACCAGGAGAAAGACACCCTTCTTTGGATTGACGGGAAAGACGTCATCTACACCGAGGACGGCGTCCACTATTTCCGCATCGAGAAGCTGGCCAAACAGGTGCAGAAGCTCCTGAACGCGGACTGATTTTTGAAGCAAACCGATTCACCGGGAGGCTATGCCTCCCGGTGGTTTTATTCTCCGCGGTATTTTAACCGCGTCGCCATGCCGCCCCGGAGATGCCGCTCGGCCTTGTTGCGGTCCAGCAGCGAGCGCACCTGGCCGTAGAGCGCCGGGCTGCAGTGCTTCAGCCGGCGGGTCAGCTCCTTGTGCACCGTGGATTTCGAGACGCCGAAGGCCTCTGCCGTGCTGCGCACCGTGGCGCCGTGCTCCAGCATGTAAACCGCCAGCTCCCGGGCGCGGCTGTCCAATTCCTGCATAGGCAACCCTCCATCGGTGCCAATGTATGCCCGGATGGGGTCTGCTATGCCGAAAAATTGTCCGAATTTGTGAAAAATGTATTAAATATTCATTAAATGTTCACAGATATTCTACACACTGAGTTCATAAATTACTATAGAATACTACCGTCAAACATGATATAATTCCTTTCGTTTCAATTGTTTTCGACTTTTTTACCATTTTTTTCTGAGGTGCATGGCCTTGCTGACTTTTGCAAAAAACAAAAAACGCATCCTCATCGGCCTGGTGCTGGCGGTGATCGCCGTTGTCGCCCTGGTCGTGATGCGCACGCCCGACTGGGTCGTCCCGCTGACGGCGCTGGGCTTCATCGGTTTCGGCCTGGTGGAGTTCGAGCCCAAGGACCCCGTGCGCACCACCACGATCATCCTGATCCCCGTGGCCGGCGCCATCCTGCTCATGTGGCTGGTGCAGGGCGCCATGGGCTCCCGGGTGCTGCCTTTGACCTTCGGGGAATTCCTGCTGGGCGTGGGCATCGGTATGGGCATGATCCTGTTCTGGACCATCGTCACCGGACGCACCGCCTGGGGCGTGGCCATCGGCATGGCCTGCCTGCTGGCTCTGGTGACTGCCAACTACTTTGTCTATACCTTCCGGGGCACGGAGCTGCTGCCCACGGACCTGCTGGCCTGGCGCACGGCCATGAGCGTGGCCTCGGAGTATGACTACACCCCCAGCGCCAACGTGGTGCAGGTCTGGGTGTTCTGGATGCTGTTCGTCTTCGCCGTCACCGGCGTGAAGCTGGGCAAGCTCCGGCGCAAGCCCCTGACCCTCTCCGGCGGCGCCATCCTCATCGCTCTCAGCATCGGCATCGGCCTGGGCATGATCGGCATGACCTCCCAGCAGTGGCGGCTCCACGGCACGGACTACAACGGCTTCCTGCTGAACTTCGCCATCGAGCTGCGCGACAGCTATGTGAAAAAACCCAAGGGCTATGACCCGGCGGCGCTGGAGAAGCAGTCTGAGGATTATGCTGACGCTGCCGAGCAGGCCACGGCCGAGGACCCCACCATCATCGTCATCATGGACGAGAGCTTTGCCGACTTCCGGGTGCTGGGCGACCACTTCCGCACCAACGTGGACATCATGCCTTTCATCGACTCCCTCCAGGAGGACACGATCCGGGGCTTCGCCCTCAGCAGCGTTTACGGCGGCGGCACCGCCAACTCCGAATATGAGTTCCTCACAGGCAACACGCTGGGCTTTCTGCCCCAGGGCTGCGTGGCCTACCAGCAGTATCTGCCCGACGCGCCCTATTCCATGGTCTCGGCTCTGAAGGAGCGGGGCTACGACACCGTGGCCATGCATCCCTACTTTGCCAAGGGCTGGATGCGGGACGTGGTCTGGCCGGAGCTGGGCTTCAACCAGGTCTACTTCCTGGATAGCTTCCCCCAGAAGGACATCATCCGCACCTTTGTCAGCGACCAGGAGATGTTTGAAAAGATCACCCTGCGCTACGAAAACCGGGATAAGTCCAAGCCTCTGTTCCTCTTCGGCGTCACCATGCAGAACCACGGCGGCTACCGCTACAACGGCACGGACTTCATCAGCACCGTGCGGCTCCAGGGCTTCAGCCAGTGGTATGACAAGTCCGAGGAATACCTCACCCTGGCCCATGAGTCGGACAAAGCGGTGGAGTATCTTGTGAACTACTTCCGCCAGGTGGAGGAGCCGGTGGTCATCGCCTTCTTCGGCGACCATCTGCCCAGCCTGGACAAGGAGTTCTACGAGGAGATCCACGGCGGAGCCTATGAGACGCTGGGCGAGCAGATGCTCCAGTATGAGATTCCCTTCTTCGTCTGGGCCAACTACGACATCCCGGAAAAGACCGTGCCCCTGAGCAGCATCAACTTCCTCTCCGGCTATGTCTACGAGGCGGCGGGACTGGAGAAGCCCGCTTACAGCCAAATGCTGGACGAGGTCCAGAAGTCCGTTCCCGCCCTGAACTCCAAGTGCTTCTATGACGCTGCCACCCGCAGCTTCCTGGAGTATTCCGAGGCCGAGGGCGAAGCCGCCGAGGCCCTGCGGCTGTATAACTCTCTGCAGTACAACAACACCTTTGACGATGAGAACCGTATCTCCATCTTCCGGCGGGAGGATGCCCAGCCGTGAAGAACACCACCCTCTGCTACATCCAGCGGGGCGGGCAGTATCTCATGCTCCACCGGGTGAAAAAGGAAAACGACCTGAACCACGACAAGTGGGTGGGCGTGGGCGGCAAGTTCGAGCCCGACGAGAGCCCGGACGACTGTCTCCGCCGGGAGGTGCTGGAGGAGACGGGCCTGACTCTGACACGCTACCGCTGCCGGGGCGTGGTCACCTTCCTCTCTGACGAGTGGGAAGGGGAGTACATGTATCTCTACACCGCAGACGGCTTCGTGGGCGAGCTCGCCGACTGCGACGAGGGCACCCTGGAGTGGGTGGACATCGACCGGGTGCCGGAGCTGCCCCTCTGGGCCGGGGACCGGATCTTCTTCCGCCTGCTGCGCCAGGACGCGCCCTGGTTTTCCCTGAAGCTCCGCTACGCCGGGGACACCCTGGTGGAAGCGGTTTTGGACGGAGAGCCCATTTCCGTAAATGTATAAAAGACGTTCTGCATGTCGCGGAACGTCTTTTTGTTGTGCTTTCCTCTTGAAAAAGCCGGGCGCAGGTGATACACTATCTAGTTGGAGAGCAATTTCCATTCGATACATTTTTTTGAAACTGGAGGAGATACCCATGTTTGAAAATCTGGTTGAGATCCTGAAGGCCAATCCCCGCAAGATCGTCTACACCGAGGGCACCGACGCCCGCATTCTGGAGTCTGCTGCCCGCCTGAAAAAGGGCGGCTTCCTGACCCCCGTGCTGGTGGGCAATGTGGACGAGGTCAAGGCTGCTGCGCAGAAGGGCGGCTTCGACATTGATGGCCTGGAGATTCTGGATCCCGAGACCTATCCCGAGATGGACGCCATGGTGGCCCAGATGGTGGAGCTCCGCAAGGGCAAGATGACCCCCGAGGAGTGCAAGGCCAACCTGCTCAAGGGCAACTACTTCGGCACCATGCTGGTGAAGATGGGCAAGGCCGACGCTCTGCTGGGCGGCGCCACCTATTCCACCGCTGACACCGTCCGTCCGGCCCTGCAGCTGGTCAAGACCAAGAAGGGTGCCCACCTGGTGAGCTCCTGCTTCATCATGGTCCGCGAGGACGAGATCCTGGCCATGGGCGACTGCGCCATCAACATCGACTATCAGGACACCGTGGACAAGGCCACCGGCGAGGTGACCTTCTCCGCCGCGCAGAAGCTGGCCGAGGTGGCCATCGAGACTGCCAAGACCGCTGCGGTCTTCGGCGTGGACCCCAAGGTCGCCGTGCTGAGCTTCTCCACCAAGGGCAGCGGCAAGGGCGGCACCGTCCAGCTGTCCCACGATGCGACCATCGAAGCGCAGAAGATGGATCCGGAACTGGCTGTCGACGGCGAACTGCAGTTTGA
>CAMHRJ010000031.1 GCA_946187475.1 uncultured Clostridia bacterium
CAAAAAATGAAAGTAGGCACTTTTTCAAGTGTCTACTTTCATCTTACCAGGTGCATGCCAAAGATGGCAGGCCGGGTTTTCTATGCTTACGATCTATTTCAAAGCGGCTCACTGGATGGTGACGCTGCCGCTGGTGCTTCCTGTGACGCTGGCGGAACCAGCGGCGTTCACAGTGATGGTGCTGATTTCGTCAGCCTCCAGGCTGTCCGAGATGGAATCGTCGGTGACGTTGATGGTCAGCGTTCCGCCGTTGGAGCCATCTTTGCCCCAGCGCCCGGTGCCCGCACTGGCGAAGACGCCGCCGTCCGCAGTCAGGGTATTGCCGCCATTCAGATTCACTACAGAATTTGTGTTCGTCACATACAGCAGCGGGCCGCCGTTTGTCACGTTGATGGTGGTATCCGTCATGGTCAGGGTGGAGACGCTGGCGGTGGCGTCTGCGTCGGATGCGTCACCGGACATGCTCTGGTAGAGCATGATGCCGTTGTTGCCGTCGCCGGAGACCTCAAAGGTGCAGCCGGTCATGGTGATGGAATTCTTGCCCTCGATGACCGCGGCCTGGGCGCCGGTGGAGGTGCCGACTACGTTCTCCACCGTGATCTCGCCCGTGGAGTAGATGCAGGGGCTGCCGTCACCAGAGCAGTTCACCACCGAGTTCCGGACGGTAACACAGCCGCCGCCTCGATCGGTGGCGATGGGCGCGCAGTGGGCGCCTGCGGTGGTGATGGTCAGGCGATTTGCATCAATGACGCCGCCGTAGGTGGCGTAGACGCCCCGGGAGGAATTGCCGGTGGTGTCGATCTGGACATTCTCTACGGTGACGGTGGCTCCATCGGTGGAAAAGATCGCGTTGGCGCCGCTGCAGTCGGAGGTGATGGTGCAGTCGGTGATCTCGGCGCTGCTGTCCTCGCCCACCACCAGAATCACGGAGTTGATGCCGTAGAAGTTGTATTCGTCCGAGACGTCGGAGCTGCGCTTGGAATCATTGGTGCCCGCGTCACCGGCCTTGACGATCTCCGCGTTGGAAAGCGTCAGGTGCCCGCCGTTGACTACCAGGAAGACGTTGGTGTCGGTTTCATCGGTGGAATAGGTGCCGCCGGTGATGGTCGCGTCTACGCCGTCCACCACATACGCGCCGGAGAGGGTCACGGTCTTGTTCCCGATGGTGACGGTGACCGTGCCGGAGGACAGGGTCGTGTTGGTGCCGGATGCATCCAGAATTTCAATGTCGGAGCTGCCGATCTGAGTTGTGGTCTCCACAACCTCGGAGACGGTCTCGGTTTCCGTTTCCGCGGATCCGGAGTCCGTTACCGGAGCGGTGTTGTCCGCAGTCTTGGCGCAGGCCATCAGCGCCATGGACAGAATCAAAATCATAATGAAAGCCAGAATGCGGTTTTTCATGGTGTATCATCTCCTTTGGCCCAAGGATACCATTCCAAGCTTAATGCAAGCCAAAGCCATACTTTAACAGGACTTGAAATTTGGAACCTCACGGCATTACTCTTTCATAGGATGCAGCGGGATCCCAAATCTTATCGCAAGGAGGAATGCATTTTGGAGGAATGCACCTACAAGCAGGGGGCGCTGCCCGGCTGCGCACCGCTGGCCATGGCCTATACGCCGGCCCAGCAGAGCAGCGAGCCTGCCTATGAAAACAAGATGGCGCTGGCGCGGGGCACCCTGTTCCCGGGGCTGGATCTGCCCTTCATGAACCTGGTGAACACGCCGGAGAACCTCTCCACGCCCCTGTGCGAGCTCATGGCTCTGGATTTCGTGGTGCAGGAGCTGAAGCTCTATCTGGACACCCACCCGGAGGACGCCGAGGCCTTCGCCGCGCTCCAGACCTGCCTGCGTCTGAGCTGCGAGGGCAGAAAGCGCTATGTGAAGCAGTATGGCGCCATCACCGTGGACGACATGCGCTACGCCGATTCCTTCACCTGGGCGGATGCCCCGTGGCCGTGGCAGTGGAAGGAGGACTGAGCGATGTTTGTCTATGAAAAGAAGCTGCAATACCCCGTGCGCATCAAAAACCCCAACCCGAAGCTGGCGAAGTTCATCGTTTCGCAGTTCGGCGGCCCCGATGGAGAGCTGGCTGCATCCATCCGCTATCTGAGCCAGCGGTTCTCCATGCCCTACCCGGAGCTGGCGGGCATCCTGACAGACATCGGCACCGAAGAACTGGGCCATCTGGAGATGGTCGGCACCATCCTCTATCAGCTGACCCGGAACATGACTCCGGAGCAGGTGAAGGCCGCCGGTCTGGAGCCCTACTTCGTGGACCACACCGCTGGCGTCTATCCGCAGTTTGCCTCCGGCACGCCCTGGACGGCGGCCACCATCGCCGTGAAGGGCGACGTGATCACCGATCTCACCGAGGACATGGGCGCGGAGCAGAAGGCCCGCACCACCTATGACAACATCCTGCGGCTCAGCGATGACCCGGATGTGAACGACGTCATCAAGTTCCTGCGTGAGCGGGAGATCGTGCACTACCAGCGCTTCGGCGAGGCCCTGGGCATCGCCACGGAGAAGATGAACCAGAAAAACTTCTACGCCGTGAACCCGGCCTTCGACCGGTAAAGCAAAAAGCGCACCGCAATCGCGGTGCGCTTGATTGTTTCAGCAGGGAAGTGCTTACTTGACGAGCTTGGCAACCTCTTCGGCCAGATCGTCCTGACGCTTCTCCAGGCCCTCGCCCTTCTCGAAGCGGGTGTAGCCGTTGAGCTTGATCTCGGCGCCGACGGACTTGGCCACGGCGGCGATGTGCTGCTCCACAGAGACCTTGTCGTCCTTGACGAAGGGCTGCTGCATCAGGCAGATCTCCTTGAAGTACTTGGCCAGACCGCCCTCAACGATCTTCTCGATGATGTTGTCGGGCTTCTTGGCGTTCTTGGGATCTTCCTTGGCCTGGGCCAGACGGATTTCCTTCTCCTTGGCGATGAACTCAGCATCGATCTGGCTCTTGTCCTGGAAGGTGGGGTTCAGCGCGGCGACCTGCATGGCGATGTCCTTGGCCAGCTCGACGACGGCGTCATTTTCGGGAGCGTCCATGTTCACCAGAACGGCAATGCGGCCGCCCATGTGGACGTAAGGCACGCTCAGGCCGGCGTCGTAACGCGCGAAGCGGCGGACCTTGATGTTCTCGCCGATGACCAGAACCTTGTCGTTCTGCTCTTCCTGCACGGACTTGCCGTTGCCGAAGGGAGCGGCATACAGGGCGTCCAGATCAGCGGGGTTCTCCTTGGCGATGACAGCGGCGACGCCCTGGACATACTCGTTGAAGAGCTCGTTCTTCGCAACGAAGTCGGACTCAGCATTGACCTCGACGATGACGCCGATGCCATCGATCACGGCAGCGTAAGCCACGCCCTCAGCGGCGATGCGGCCGGCCTTCTTCTGGGCAGCGGCGAGACCCTTCTCACGCAGCCACTCAACAGCCTTGTCGATGTCGCCGTCGGCCTCGACGAGCGCCTTCTTGCAGTCCATCATGCCCACGCCGGTCATTTCGCGCAGGTTCTTAACATCAGCAGCAGAAAATGCCATGATACATATCTCCTTTAGTAGTTATAAGTTGTACGGGCGGTCTGTAGATTGTGCAGGCCGCCCGAAAGAGTTTGTTCGATTATTCTTCGACCTTCTCGACTTCCTCAGCGACAGGCTCCTCAGCGTCAGCGCCCTGTCTGCCTTCCTGCACGGCGTTGGCCATGGTGGCGGAGATCAGGCGGATGGCGCGGATGGCGTCGTCGTTGGCGGGGATGACATAGTCGACCTCGTCGGGATCGCAGTTGGTGTCAACGATGGCGACGATCGGGATGTGCAGCTTGCGGGCCTCGGCGATGGCGTTGTGCTCCTTGCGGGGATCGACCACGAACAGAGCGCCGGGGAGCTTCTTCATTTCCTTGACGCCGCCGAGATACTTCTCGAGCTTCTCCATCTCGCCCATGAGCTTCATGACTTCCTTCTTGGGGAGCATGTCGAAGGTGCCGTCCTCCTGCATCTTCTTCAGCTGAGCCAGGCGATCGATGCGGGTACGCATGGTCTTGAAGTTGGTGAGCATGCCGCCCAGCCAGCGGGCGTTGACGTAGTACTGACCCACGCGGGAAGCCTCTTCCTTGACGGAATCGGCGGCCTGCTTCTTGGTGCCGACGAAGAGGATGCTCTCGCCGTTCTCAGCCAGGCTGCGCACGAAGTTGTAAGCCTCTTCGAGCTTCTTGACGGTCTTCTGGAGATCGATGATATAGATGCCGTTGCGCTCGCAGTAAATGTACTCCGCCATCTTGGGGTTCCATCTGCGGGTCTGGTGTCCGAAGTGGACGCCGGCTTCCAGAAGCTGTTTCATAGATACGACTGCCATAATTGTGTTTCCTCCTTTAGTTTGTTAGGGCGTGGGATTTCCCATGCCTCCTCCGGGCGCTTCATCTGGGCACGACCAAACAGCAGTCACATGGTCGCCCATCCGCATCCCGTGCGTAATGCCGTAGTATTATACCAAGTCGAATTGGAAAATGCAAGGGTTTTTCAAGACATTTTTAAACTTTTTTATTCCGGAAAGGGCAGCTTGTGCCCTCTGGGTTCCCGGCGGCACCCTGGCTTGAGATCAGCCAGAATAATATCCGCCCCGATGCGGACAATTCCGCTCCAGGGCAGCACCCAGTCCGCCTCTCCGGGCAGGAGCCCGCCCATGCGTCTCTGACCGGGCAGAATGAAGGCGGTGATCCGCCCGGATTCCATCTCGATCTCCGCGTCGCAGAAATAACCCATCCGCTGTCCGTCGCACACGTTGATGACCTCTTTATAGCGCAAATCGGAAAACATGCATTTCATGGTAATCGAATCCCTCCCGCATAAAAATCAACAGATTCTATGCCGGAGGGAGTCGATTTATGATTAAGAGGGCAGCATACTGCGCTTGATTTTATTCACTGCGTTTTTCTCCAGCCGGGACACCTGGGCCTGACTGATGCCGATCTCCCGGGCTACCTCGGTCTGGGTGCGGCCGATGAAAAAGCGCAGGGAGAGGATGCGTTTTTCCCGTTCCTCCAGCCCTTCCATGGCCGTGTCCAGCGCCAGCCGGTCCAGCCACTGCTCATCGGAGCTGCGCCCGTCGCCGATCTGGTCCATGACGCAGACGTTTTCGCCGCCGTCGGTGTAGACCGGCTCATAGAGGGACACCGGTTCGCTGATGGCGTCCAGGGCGAAAACCACTTCCTCCCGCCGGATGCCAAGGGCGGCTGCCAGCTCGTCCATGGTGGGCTCCCGCCCGTGCTCGGCGGTGAGCTTTTCCCTGGCCTGAAGCACGTGATAGGCCGTATCCCGGGTGGAGCGGGGGATGCGCATCGGTGCGTTGTCCCGCAGATAGCGCCGCACCTCCCCGGAGATCATCGGCACCCCGTAGGTGCTGAACTTCAGTCCCAGGGAGGTGTCGAAATTCTTCAGCGCCTTCATCAGCCCGATGCACCCCACCTGAAACAGGTCCTCCATGCTCTCGCCCCGGCCGGAAAAGCGCTGGATCACGCTGAGCACCAGCCGCAGATTCCCGGTCACCAGGGCGTCCATGGCGGCCTGATCCCCAGCCTGGGCTTTGCGCAACAGCGCCTCGCACTCGCTGCTGCTGAGCACCTTCAGCTCCGACGTGTTCACGCCGCAGATCTCCACTTTTCCAACCACCGAAATCGCCTCCCGAACGGACAGTAACGGTAGTTTTTCCACATGACGGAAAAATGATACATCCTGTGGGATTTGGAATCAGCAGAGGAAATCTGCGGATGCAAACCAAAAGGACACATCCGCCTGGGATGTGTCCTCTTGTGATTCCACTATTTCAGCAGTTCCAGCAGCGCTTCGCAGCTGTCTGCGAAGGTCTCCGCACCGGCTTCGATGAGCACGTCCCGGTCGCGGAAGCCCCAGGTCACGCTGATGCAGCGGATGCCGGCAGCCCTGGCGGTGGCGATGTCCACCTCCGAGTCACCCACATAGACCGTCTCCTCCGGAGTGCTCTGCAGCTCCGCCATGGCGGCCAGTACCGTGTCCGGCGCGGGTTTTCGCCGGACGCCGGCCTTTTCGCCGACGCACACGTCGGCCAGACCCCGGAACAGCGCCGTATTCAGCTCCTGCACGGTGCTGTCGGGCTTGTTGGAGACCACACCGATCTTCACGCCCTCCCGCCGCAGCGTCTCCAGCAGCTCCATGATCCCGGGGTAGGGGGCAGTTTTGATTAAGTAATTTCGGTCATAGTCCAGCTTGTAATCCGCAAGAATCTGCTCCAGCCTTTCGCCGTCTACCCCCGCTGCGGCCAGTTCGATCAGCCGCCGGGCGCCGTTGCCCACAAAACTGCGAACCTCTTTGTTCGTGCGCTCCGGCAGACCGTGGAGGGCCATGGTGCGGTTCAGCGCATCGGTCATGTCCTCCAGCGTGTCCAGCAGGGTGCCGTCCAGGTCGAATAATACGGTTTGGTATCTCATAAAGTTAACTCCCTGTCGTGTATGATTCGTATTTTTTGATTATGCCCTGAATCTTCCATTCTGTCAATGAAAAAATCCCGGGAAAACGGTTGCCATTTTCCACAGCTTGCGTTATAATATACTGTCCGAAGTAGTATCTACCTGAAAAGGATTGTTGTATGCCTCAATTCCATGTTACACTCCAGCGGCTGACCAGCCTGTTGTCTACGATTACCATTGCGGACATTGTGGACATCTTGCTGGTGGCCTGTCTGATCTACCAAATCATCAAGCTGGTTCGCCGGACGAACTCCTTCCACGTTGCACGCGGCATTCTGCTGATCGTGCTGGCGCTGTGGCTGTCCGGTGCGATGAACCTGCGCATGATGAATCGACTGCTCCAGCGCACGGTTGAGCTGGGGCTGATTGCGCTTGTCATTTTGTTCCAGCCGGAGCTGCGCCGCCTGCTGGAGCGCATGGGCAGCACCATCCCGTTTTTCGGCGGCGGGCGCTTCAGCCAGCTGGAGGCGGAAAATGAGATTACCCAGACCGTCATGGCATGTACCCAGATGTCCGCCACTCACACCGGCGCGCTGATCGTGTTCGAGCGTACCAACATGCTGGAGGAGCAGATCCTCTCCGGCACGATCCTGAACGCCGACATCACGGCGGAGCTGCTGAAAAACATCTTTTTCGTCAAGGCCCCGCTCCATGACGGCGCGGTCATCGTCCGCAGCGGACGCATTGCCGCCGCCGGCTGCGTGCTTCCGCTGACAGGCAGCACGAACCTCAGTCCGGATCTGGGCACCCGCCACCGGGCGGGCATCGGCATGAGCGAGCAGAGCGACGCGGTGGTCGTCATCGTGTCCGAGGAGACCGGAAGCATTTCCGTGGCCATCGACGGCATGCTCAAGCGCCGCCTGACCCCCGAGACCTTTGAGGCCATCCTCCGGGCGGAGCTTGTGCAGCAGGAGCAGACCGACAACGGCCCATTTGCGTTTTTGAAGCGCTGGCTGCCAAAGAAGCAGGAGAAGCGGGATGAATAAGAACAATAACAGCAAATTCGCACGCAGCAAAGTGCTGTGGGCCATCGTCTCGCTGCTGGCCTCGTTCCTGATCTGGATCAACATGGCCTCCACCGAGAATACCGACATCGAGCGGGTGTTCAGCAATGTGCCCGTGAGCTTCTCCGGCGCGGAGGAGCTGCGCACCAGCCGCGGTCTGATCGTGACGGACGCCAGCACGGATACCGTCACCGTGAAGGTCAGCGGCAGCCGCGCCAGCATCGGCAATCTCCACGCCTCCGATCTGACGGCGGTTGTGGACGTCAGCGGCATTTCCCAGACCCGGGATATGGTCGTGAGCTATACCATTGCTTTCCCGGAGACGGTGAACATGAACGGCGTGGACGTGGTCTCGAAAACGCCGGAGACCATCGAATTCTCCGTCGTGCAGGAAAACTCCAAGACCGTAGAGGTCAAGGGCGTCTTCACCGGCAGCGTAGCCGAGGGCTACACCGTCGATCCCATCGTGGTGGAGCCGTCCACCGTCACGCTCTATGGCCCGGAGGCAGAGCTCAAGAAGGTGGACAGCGCCTGCGTCTATATCGACCGTGAGAACGTGAACGCCACCGTGGGCCCCATCACCTCGGACTTCGTCTTGCTGGATTCCGACGGCAAGACCATCGCTCCGGAATCCGTCGCCAGCTCTCAGAGCACCGTCAGCGTCACGGTCCCGGTCCTGATGAATAAGGAACTGCCTCTGACCGTGAACCTCATCGAGGGCTCCGGCGCCACGGCGAAGAACACCACCGTGGAGATCGAGCCCAGCTCCATCGAGGTCGCCGGCAGCACCGCCACCCTGGAGAGCATGAACCAGCTGGTGATCGGCACCGTGGACCTCACGGACTTTGCCGAGAACTATGAGACCAGCTTCACCATCGCCCTGGATAACGCCCTGCGCAATCTCACCGGCGTGAAGGAGGCCACCGTCACCGTCACGGTCACAGGTCTCGAGACCAAGAAGCTTACAGCGACGAACATCTCCCTCACCGGCGGCGAAGGGACCCTGCGCACCACCATGAAGGAGATCACCGTCCGCGCTCCTGCGGACGATCTGAAGCAGATCACCGCGGACAATGTCCGCATCGTGGCCGATCTCACGGATTACGCCACCACCTCCGGCACGGTGGAGGTCCCCGTCAAGGTCTATGTGGACGGGTTTGACGACGCCGGTGCCGTGGGAGACTATACCGTCTCCGTCACCCTCAGCGGAAAGAAGGAATGATCTTATGACGCAAGACGCCATTGTTACCAAGATTATCGACCGCCGCACTGCGGAGGTCGAGGTGGAGCGGGGCACCGCCTGCGGCGGCACCTGCAGCTCCTGCGATGCCTGCGTGTTCCAGAACACCATTCGCACCACGGCCTATAACCGGGTCTCGGCTCTGCCGGGCCAGAAGGTGGTCATCGAGAGCCGTACCTCCCAGGTGCTTGGCGCGGCGGCACTGCTGTATATCATTCCGGTGATCCTCCTGTTCGTGGGCTATGCCATCGGTGCGGCCGTGGGCCTGGCCGAGGGCGGCTGCATCCTGTGTTCCTGCCTGTTCTTCATCCTCGGTGTTGCGGTGAACGTGATCTACCAGCGCCGGAAGAAGGCCAGCGGAATCACCTTTGAAATCATCTCAGTACAGGAGTGAGCATATGCCGATCAAGAGCATGACGGGCTACGGCGGCGCCAAGGGCGTCGTCGAAGGGATGAACGTCTCCGTAGAGCTCAAGAGTGTGAACAACAAATTCCTGGACGTGAACGTCCGGATGCCCCGGGGCTTCCTCTTTGCCGAGGAGGCCGTCCGCTCCGCCGTGGGCCGGCACATCAGCCGGGGCAAGGTGGACGTGTTCCTGACCGTGGACGCTTCCCAGTCGGAGGACACCGTGGTCCGGGTGAACGAGCCTCTGGCCAAGGCCTATATCGACGCCGTGCGCGCCATTGCCGCCGCCCATGATCTGCCTGCCGACCTCACGGCCCTGACCGTGGCCCGGTTTCCCGACGTGCTCAGCGTGGAGAAGACCGAAGCCGACAGCGACGCCGTTGCCGCCGGCCTGATCGCCCTCATGGAGCAGGCTCTGGAGGAATATGACGCCATGCGCCTGCGGGAGGGCGAAAAGCTCCGCCAGGATGTGGAGACCCGTCTTTCCGCCATCGAGTCCCTGGTGGCCGTGGTGGAAGAGCGTGCGCCGGAGACCGTGGAGGCCTACCACCAGCGTCTGCGCCAGAAGCTGGACGCGGTGCTGGAAGGGAAGGATGTGGACGAGGGACGCGTCATCACCGAATGCGCCATCTTCGCCGACCACATCGCCGTGGATGAGGAGACCGTGCGTCTGCACAGCCACCTGGCCCAGATGCGTCAGATGCTCCAGGGCGGCTCGCCCTTCGGCCGCAAGGCGGACTTCCTGATCCAGGAGTTCAACCGGGAGGCCAACACCATCGGCTCCAAGTGCCAGAACGCCGATATCGCCAAGGTTGTGGTCGATCTGAAAAGCGAGATCGAGAAGATCCGCGAGCAGATTCAGAACATAGAGTGAGGAAGCACCCATGAAGCTGTTGAACATTGGCTACGGGAATCTGATCGCGGCGGAGCGGCTGCTGAGTGTGGTGAGCCCGGACTCCGCCCCCATCAAGCGCATCGTGCAGGACAGCCGGGAGATCGGCATGCTCATCGACGCGAGCTTTGGCCGCAAGACCAAGTCCGTCCTGATCATGGACACCGGCCACACCATTCTTTCTGCCCTGACGCCCGAGGCCATTGCCGAACGCTTCGCCCACGCAGAGGAAGGAGAAGAGAATGCCTGAGAAGAGAGGGAAGCTGATCGTGGTCTCCGGGCCGTCCGGCGCGGGGAAGAGCACGGTCATCCAGAAGCTGATGGAGCGCAGAAGCGATCTGTGTTTCTCCGTCTCCGCCACCACCCGGGATCCCCGGGAGGGTGAGGTGCAGGGAAAGGATTATTTCTTCGTTTCCCATGAGGCCTTTGACGAAATGGTGGAGCGCGGCGAGCTTCTGGAGCACGCGACCTATGTGAAAAACTGCTACGGCACGCCCCGGAATTACGTGGAGCAGCGCCGGGCCGAGGGGCTGCATGTGCTGCTGGATATTGAGGTTCAGGGCGCGGCACAGGTGCGCGCCAAGGTCTCCGATGCGGTCACGGTGTTCGTGATTCCGCCCAGCCTGGAGGTTCTGCGCCAGCGGCTCCATGACCGCGGCACCGACAGCGAGCTGGTCATCCAGGAACGTCTGGAGCGGGCCCGGGCCGAGTATGTCGAGGCTGCTTTCTATGATTATATTGTTGTCAACGACGATGCCGATGCTGCGGCAAAGGAGCTGGACGCCATCATCACGTCCGCTTGCTGCCGCTTTGAGGATCGTAAAGAATATCTGAAAATTCATTAAGAGGTGTTATCCATTATGATGCTTTATCCCCCCGTTGCTGATCTGGCCGAGAAGGCCGGCAGCCGTTACCAGCTGGTGAATCTGATTGCCCGCCGCGCCCGGAACATTTCCACCGCGGCCAAGATTACCGGTGAGATTCTGGAAGAGAAGCCGGTTTCCCTCGCCATTGAGGAAATCGAGTCCGGCGAGATCAAGATCGTCAAGCCGTGACTGCGCCGGCCCGAACCGTAAGGGTCGCGGTCTCCGCCGCGGCCTATGCCTTTGACCGGCCCTACAGCTATCTGCTGCCGGAGTCTATGGCCTATGTGCGCCCGGGCTGCCGGGTGCTCGTGCCCTTCGGACGCGGCAACCGGCCGGTGGAGGGCGTGGTTCTGGCCCTTCGGACGGAGGAACCCTCCGGCCCGATCAAAGTTGTACAAAAGGCGCTGGACGCCGAGCCTGTGCTGGATGCCGGGCAGCTGCGTCTGGCGCTTTGGATGCACAAAAGGTTTTTCTGCACGGTCTATGACGCTGTGAAGGCGATCCTGCCCGCCGGCGTCTGGTACCGCATCCAGACGGTCTATCGCCTCCCGGAGGGGAAGGACCAGACGGACGCGCTTGCTCTCTGCGCAACCGAAAATGAGCGGCTGCTGATTCAGGCGGTCTGCACCCATGGCGGCAGCTGCGATCTGGAGGAGCTGCAGGACGTTCTGGGCGAGCAGGATGCCGGACCAACGCTCCGCACGCTGGTGAAAAACGGCGCGCTGGTGCTGGAGGGCGCGGAAAAGCGCCGCGTCCGGGACAAGGAGATCGTCTACGCCGCCCTGGCCGTACCCGCTGAGGAAGCGCAGCAGGAGGTGCAGCGCCTTCGCCGGTCGGCGAAGATGCAGGCAAGCCTGCTGGATTTGCTCTGCAGCGTGGGCCGCGCTCCTGCGAAAGAGCTCTGCACTTTCACGGGCGCTTCCATGCCCAGCCTCAACGCCCTGGTGACCAAAAAACTGGTCACCCTGGAGCGGGAGAGCGCCTACCGCCGTCCGGTGGAGCCGGTCACGGAGACCCAGCCCATCCCGGAGCTGACGGAAGGGCAGTACCGGGCCTATCTCGGCCTCTGCACAGACCTGAACGCGCCCACGCCCGAAGCGGCCCTTCTCTTCGGCGTCACCGGCAGCGGCAAGACCACGGTCTACATGCACCTGATTCGGGACACCCTGGAGCAGGGCAAAAGCGCGATCCTTCTGGTGCCGGAGATTTCCCTCACGCCCCAGATGATCCAGACCTTCTCCGCCTGCTTCGGCGACACCGTGGCCGTGCTGCACAGCCGCCTCTCCATCGGGGAGCGCTATGACGAGTGGAAGCGCATCCGCAGCGGCGACGCCCGGGTGGTCATCGGCACCCGCAGCGCCGTTTTCGCTCCTGTGAAGGAGCTGGGACTCCTGATTCTGGATGAGGAGCAGGAGGAGACCTATAAATCCGAAAACGCCCCGCGCTACCATGCCCGGGAGGTGGCCAAGTACCGCTGCGTGCAGCATAACGCGCTGCTGTTGCTGGGCTCCGCCACGCCGGATGTGGTCAGCCGTTACCACGCTTCCCAGGGCCGCTATCACTATTACGAGCTGCCCGGACGCTATAACCAGCAGGCCCTTCCCACGGTGCAGATCGTGGATTTGAAGAAGGAGCTGCGCCTCGGCAATTCCGGCTCTGTCAGCTCAATCCTACAGAGCGAGATCGAAGAAAACCTCCGCCGCGGGGAGCAGAGCATCCTGTTTCTCAACCGCCGGGGCGCCAGCAAGCTGGTGACCTGCGGCGACTGCGGCTATGTCTACGAGTGCCCGCGCTGCAGCGTGAGCCTCACGTATCACCAGTTCAGCCACACCCTCCAGTGCCACCACTGCGGCTACCGCCGCCGGGTGGACGAGCGCTGCCCGGCCTGCGGCGGGGAGCTGCGCTATGTGGGCGACGGCACCGAGCGGGTGGAGGAGGAGCTCCACGCCCTGTTTCCCGGGGTGGAGACCCTGCGCATGGACGCGGACACCATCGGCCTTGCCGGTTCTCACGAGCGAATTTTGTCCGAGTTTCGAGATAAAAAGATTCCCATCCTCATCGGCACCCAGATGGTCACCAAGGGCCTGAACTTCGAAAACGTCACCCTGGTGGGGGTGCTGCTGGCAGACCAGAGCCTTTATGCAGGCGACCACCGGGCCAACGAGCGCACCTTCTCCCTCATCACCCAGGTGGTGGGCAGGGGAGGCCGTGGTGAGCGACCCGGTCGTGCCGTGATTCAGACCTTCACTCCGGAGAATGAGACCATCCTCCAGGCTGCCCGGCAGGACTATTCCGCCTTTTATGAATCCGAAATCGCCCTGCGCAAACTGCACGGCACGCCGCCCTTCACAGAGATTCTGACCATCACGGTCTCCGGTCTCAACGAGAGCAGCGTCCTGCGGGGCTGTGTGTTCATCCGGGACTATCTCAAGCACGAGACCCACGGCGCCATGCAGATTCTAGGTCCTGCGCCCTTGCCGGTGGTCCGGGTCATGAACCGCTTCCGCTACCGCGTCACGGTCTACAGCCCCGAGGGCTCCGGTGTGCGCCTTCTGATCGCGAACATCGTCAAATACTGCAACAGCGAAAAACAATTCCGGGATCTGTCCGTCTTTGCGGACGATGACCCGTACAACTAATGGAGATGAGA
>CAMHRJ010000032.1 GCA_946187475.1 uncultured Clostridia bacterium
TGAAAAGTACTTCGTTTCCAAGCCCGCCCGCTCCTGCGTGGCCGTGCGCGAGCTGCCCAAGCAGCTGCTGTGCGAAATCGAAGTCATTGCCGTCGTAGAGTAAGCGACAGCAACCCCGGAAAAAGAGAAACAAAGAAAAAAAGAGTAAAGGAGGTACCTTCCGAAAAGGACGGAAGGCACTACAATCATGGCTGACACCAAGAAAAAAGTGAATCTCGGCCTGCTGCCGAAGCTGATCGCCGCGATCGCCATCGGTATCATCGTCGGTATCATCGCCAAGAAGGCGGATCTCCCGATCATCATTCAGATCGGCGCCACCTTCAACAGCATCTTCGGCAACTTCCTCGGATTCTGCATTCCGCTGATCATCATCGGCTTCGTGGCCCCCGGCATCGCCGACCTGGGCCAGGGCGCCGGCAAGACCCTCGCGCTCACCGCCGGCATCGCCTATCTCTCCACCATCATCGCCGGCAGTTTCGCCTACGCTGTTGACAGCGCCGTGTTCCCCAGCTTCCTGAAGGTCGGCTCCATCGTCATGGACAACGCCCAGAACGCAGAGGACACCATGCTCTCCGGTCTGTTCACCGTGGAAATGCCCCCGCTGATGGGCGTCATGACCGCGCTGATCACCTCCTTCATCATGGGCATCGGCATCGCCGCTACCAATGCTGAGGGTCTGCGCAAGATCTTCCACGAGTTCCAGAAGATCGTCGAGGGCGTCGTGGCCAAGGTCCTGATCCCGCTTCTGCCCTTCCACATCTACGGCATCTTCGCCAACATGACCTATGCCGGCACCGTTGCCGAAATCATGAGCGTCTTCGCCAAGGTGTTCGTCTTGATCATCATCATGCACCTGTGCATCATCGTGTTCCAGTACATTGTCGCAGGTGCCGCCTCCAAGAAGAACCCCTTCGGCCTGATCAAGAACATGGTCCCGGCCTACATGACCGCCATCGGCACCCAGTCCTCCGCCGCCACGATCCCCGTGACCCTGGAGTGCACCAAGAAGAACGGCTGCCTCAGCAAGATCGCCGACTTCGTCATCCCGCTGTGCGCCACCATTCATCTGTCCGGCTCCACCATCACCCTGACCAGCTGCTCCATCGCTGTCATGATGCTCAACGGCTGGGACGTGACCTTCGGCCAGATGCTGCCCTTCATCCTGATGCTGGGCATCACCATGGTTGCCGCCCCCGGCGTGCCCGGCGGCGCTGTCATGGCTGCTCTGGGCATCCTGGAGAGCATGCTGGGCTTCAACCAGAACATGCTGACCCTCATGATCGCCCTGTACATCGCGCAGGACTCCTTCGGCACGGCCTGCAACGTCACCGGCGACGGTGCCATTGCCATGCTGATGAACGCCATCACCGGCAAGAAGGAAAAAGCAAACGCATAACCCACCATCCAAAAGGCCGGCAGTTGTCTCTGCCGGCCTTTTTTCCAAATGGAGGAAATCATGCAAAGCATCAAGAGTGTCTATAAGATCGGCAACGGCCCTTCCAGCTCCCACACCGTCGGCCCCTACCGGGCAGCCTCCCAGTTCGGGGCGCGTTATCCGGACGCGGACGCCTACCGGGTGACGCTGTACGGCTCTCTGGCCTTCACCGGCGAGGGGCACGGCACCGGCGGGGCCATCAAAACGGGCCTGCCCGGCGCGGAGATCGTCTTCAACCGCGAGGTGCGCGAGCGGGATCTGCCCCACCCCAACACCATGCTGTTTGAGGCGCTGAAGGACGGCGAAGTCATCGGCAGCAACCGCATCTTCAGCATCGGCGGCGGCTCCATCCGCATCGAGGGCGAGGAGTCGGACGAGGAGCGGGAGGTCTATCCCCAGAAGCACTTCTCGGAGATCCTGCAGCTCTGCCGGGAGAAGAGCATCAGTCTGGCCCAGTTCATCTACCGCATGGAAGACCCCACGATCCGTCAGTACCTCGCAACGGTCTGGGAGGCCATGAAAGACTCCATCCACCGCGGGCTGGAAGCGGAGGGCGTTCTGCCGGGCGGTCTGGGCGTCTCCAGAAAGTCGAAAAAGCTCTATAACATGCGCTGTTATAACGAGAGCGCGGACGTGGCCATGAACCGCATCATTGCCGCCTACGCCTACGCCGTCAGCGAAGAAAACGCCGACGAGCACATCGTGGTCACGGCGCCCACCTGCGGCAGCTGCGGCGTGCTTCCGGCGGTGCTGTACTACATGTACAACGACCGGGGCTTCCCCGAGGAGGAGATTCTCGACGCCCTGGCCGTGGCCGCCATCTTCGGCAACGTGATCCGCACCAACGCCAGCATCTCCGGCGCGGAGTGCGGCTGTCAGGCGGAGATCGGCAGCGCCTGCTCCATGACCGCCGCCGCCCTGGCCAGTCTCTACGGTCTGAACATCGACCAGATCGAATACGCCGCCGAGATCGCCATGGAGCACAATCTGGGCCTCACCTGCGACCCGGTGAACGGTCTGGTGCAGATCCCCTGCATCGAGCGCAACGCCGTCGCCGCCATGCGCGCCATCAGCTCCGTGAACCTGTCCCGCTTCCTGTACGAGACGCGGAAGATCTCCTTCGATGAGGTCATCGCCACCATGTACCGCACGGGCAAGGATATGGACGAAAAATACCGCGAGACCTCTCACGGCGGTCTGGCGAAAATCTATTACGGCAGCATCTGAGTTCATAAAACCGCACAGGACCTGCACCACAGTACAGGTCCTGTTTCTTTTTTCGTTTTTCTCTGCGGAAAAGGCCTTGCGCAGGCCGGAAATTGTTGGTAAACTTGGACTATCATAACCACAGGAGGACCACAACGATGCGTCACTTCAAACGTGCCCTTGCACTGCTGCTCTGTCTCGGCGTCCTGCTCTGCGCCGGCTGCGGCGCCGCTCCCCTGCCCCGGGACACCGCCGGCAGCTCCGAGCTGCAGTACATCTTTGTCCATGGCCTCTCCGGTTGGGGCAGATACGACAAGATCTATCGCTACGCCCCCTACTGGGGCACCCGAAACGGCGATCTGATGGAACACCTCGGTGAGGCGGGCTACCGGTGCCACGCGGCCTCGGTGGACCCCATCGGCAGCGCCTGGGACCGGGCCTGCGAGCTTTACGCCCAGCTCACCGGCTCCGTGGTGGACTACGGCGTGGAGCACAGCGCCCGCTGCGGCCATGACCGGTTCGGCACGGATTATTCCGACAATCCCCTGATCTCCGACTGGAACGCCGGCGGGAAGATCGTCCTGCTGGGACACAGCTTCGGCGGCGCCACGGTGCGGCTCTTTGCGGAGATTCTCGCCAACGGCAGTCAAACCGAGCAGGCCGCCACCGCTGCCGAGGATCTCTCTCCCTTCTTCGCGGGCGGGCAGGGCGACCGGCTCCACGCGCTGGTGACTCTGGCGGCGCCCACCAACGGCACCACCGCCTACGATCTCTGGGACGATGCGAACTTCGACCCGGATTCCGTGGAGGTCCCCAAAAGCGAGATCCTCATGGGCAAGCTCTTCAGCGGCGGCAGCGACAAGGACAAAGACGGCCGCATCGAGGACGACTACGCGGCCTACGACATGCACATCGACAATGCCCTGGCCCTGAACGCCGCCATCGAGACCCGGCCGGACGTCTATTACTTTGCGGTGCCCTGCTCCGCCAGCGGCGCGGAGCTCACCACCGGCAACTACGTGCCCAACACCATCCGCATGGAGGGCATGTTCCGCAAGACCTCCCGACTCATGGGCGCTTACACCGGCGTCACCGCCGGCGGTGTGGTCATCGACGACAGCTGGCGGGAAAACGACGGTCTCGTGAACACGATCTCCTCCTACGCGCCCATGGGCGCCCCGGCCCAGCCTTATGACCCGGAGAACATCCAGCCCGGTGTCTGGAACGAGATGCCGGTCTTCCCCGGAGACCACATGTCCATCATCGGCGGCATGACCATCCAAAAGGACGTCCGGCCCTTCTATCTGGACCTCCTCGGCATGATCGACGCCCTGCCCCGAACCTGAGAGGTGTTTTGCAATGACAGATTATAACCTGCTCGCAAGCCAGGCGGAGGCTCTGATTCAGGATGTACCTTACAACATCGCGAATCTGGCCAATCTCTCCGCCCTGCTCTGGGAGGCCCTTTCTGACATCAACTGGGCCGGGTTCTACCTGCTGGAGGGCGAGACGCTGATCCTCGGCCCCTTCCAGGGCAAGGTGGCCTGCACCCAAATCCCCGTGGGCAAGGGGGTCTGTGGCACGGCAGTGGCGGAAGAGCGCGCGCAGCTGGTACCGGACGTGCACCGGTTCCCCGGCCACATCGCCTGCGACAGCGCCTCCCGGTCGGAGATCGTCATCCCCCTCCGCCCCGGCGGAAAAATCGTCGGCGTGCTGGACATCGACAGTCCCATCCCGAACCGCTTTTCCGAAGCAGACAAGGCCGGGCTGGAGCGCATCGTGAAGATTTTAGAAACCTATTGGGTGGAATAAAAACAAAAACCGGGACGGTTGTCCCGGTTTTTTCATCTTATCATATGATTTTTCACGCGCTCACGGCACGGTCTCGATTCGCAGGACGTTGGTGTTGCCGCTCTCGCCGCTGGTGTCGCCGCCGGTCATGACGATGGTGCTGCCCGGTTCCAGGCCCATCACGTCCTTCGCCGCCCGGACGGCGTAATAGTTCAGCACCTCCATGCTGGGGAACTGCTCCGTCAGCACCGGCAGCACGCCCCAGGACAGGGCCAGCTTATACCAGCTCTCCCGGGTGGTGGCCAGGCCCACGATGGGCACCGGCGGCCGGAAGCGGGAGACCATCCGCACGGTCAGACCGCTGAGGGAGGTGACCACCACGGCGCTGGCGTCCAGGTCGATGGCCATGGTGCAGGCCGCGTGGGAGATGGCGTCCACCCGGTTGCGGATGACGTAGTTCTCCCGGCGAAACCGCTGGATGTAATCGATGTGCCGCTCGGTCTCCTCGGCAATTTCGCCCATGATGCGCACGGCGTCCGCAGGATATTTGCCGGCGGCAGATTCCCCTGAGAGCATGATGGCCGAGGTACCGTCGTACACGGCGTTGGCCACGTCGCTGATCTCCGCCCGGGTGGGCCGGGGCTTTTCGATCATGCTCTCCAGCATCTCCGTGGCGGTGATGACCCGCTTGCCCAGCAGGCGGCACTTGGTGATCAGAAACTTCTGGATGGCCGGCAGCTCCGTGAAGGGCACCTCCACGCCCAGGTCGCCCCGGGCCACCATGATTCCCTCGCAGACGGAACAGATCTCCTCGATGTTGTCCACGCCGGACTGGTTTTCGATCTTCGCGATCACATCGATGCCGTCGCCGCCGTGGGCGTGGAGGAATTCCTTCATGTCCAGAATGTCCTGCTTCCGGGAGACGAAGGAGGCGGCGATGAAGTCCACGCCGTTTTCGATGCCGAAGAGCAGGTCCTCCTTGTCGTGGTCGCTGAGGAAGGGCTGGTTCAGGACCTTGCCGGGGAAGCTCATGCTCTTGCGGTCGCTGAGCACGCCGCCGGTCAGCACCCGGCAGCGGGCCTCCGTGTCCTCTACGGTCTCCACCTCAAAGATCACCAGGCCGTTGTTCACCAGAATCCGGTCTCCCGGCGCCAGATCCTCCATGAGGCCCTTGTAGCTCACGGAGACCATGGTCTCGTCGCCGGCCACCTCCCGGGTGGTGAAGGTGAACACGTCCCCGTCCTTCAGCTCGACCCTGCCCTTTTGGAAGGTGCCGATGCGGTATTCCGGGCCCTTGGTGTCCAGCATGATGGCGATGGGCGCGGCCAGCTCCTCCCGGACGGCCTTGATCATGTCGATCTTCTTCTGATGCTCCGCGTGGGTCCCATGGGAAAAGTTCAGGCGCGCTACGTTGAGTCCCTGCCGGCACATCTCGCGAAAAACCTCCGGATGTTCGCTGGAGGGGCCGATGGTGCCGATGATTTTGGTCTTTCTCATGTGAAAACCTCCTTGCTCGATCATGGATGGTGTGGTGTTGTGTCTGGAAGACCGCATGGCGCGGTCGTGATCACGTCGGATGCCGCCAGAGCACCTTCGCCGAGGCGAGCAGATGCTGGTGGCGCACGGTCTTGGGGTCAAAGCTCACCGTGCGGAAGGCCGCCTGCATGATGGGGCCGGTGCAGAAGGCGCAGATCAGCGTGCCCACGCCCACGGGGCCGCCCAGCAGCCACCCGACGAAGGTGGTAAGGCTCAAAAGGGCGATGCTCACCGCCCCGATGGGGACCCTCCCTGCCCGCTTGGCCAGGGCCACCAGCAGGGTGTCCCGGGGGCCGCAGCCCAGGGAGGCGATCATATAGGCAAACTGGGAATAGGCCATGATGGTCAGGCCCAGCAGCATGATGGGTACGCCGGTCTTCAGCGAGGCGCAGGCCGGCACCACGTTCAGGTGGTTGAAGAAATCCACGGCCTTGCCCACCACCACCGCGTCGATGAACATGGCGATGCCGATGGGCTCCCGCAGGAGGATGTCCAGGGCCAGCACGATGCAGGCCACCGCTACCGAGGCCGTGCCATAGAGGATGCCCAGGGTCTTGGACAGGCCCAGATGGAGCACGTCCCAGGGCCCGGCGCCGATGTTGGCCTGGATGGTCAGATAGACCCCGAAGCCGTTGACGAAGAGGCTGACCGTGGCCAGCAGGATGTTCAGCGCGATGGCGCCGGGGCTGGCATTTTCGCGCAGCTTGGTTGTGGAATGCATGATGACTCACCCGATGTCTGGAGTAGGGTTCAATAGATGGTCTCGATGGTGTCCGGGTCTACGCTGTACTGCTTTGCAAAGTCCGCCAGGTCCTGCGCCGTGCGCAGGAGCATGACCTCGTGGATCTTCCCGGTCTCCCGGTGGCGCACACAGGCGGTGCGCTCGCCGGTGCAGATGCTGCTGCGGATGACGGGCGCGTATTCCTCCGGTGGAAACGGCGCGGGCTTCGGCCCTTTGCGCTGGAACAGGCCCATGGTCAGTCTCCTTTCAGCGCCGGGTTCACATACCGGACTCGGCCGGCGGTCTTGCCGCCATACTGGATGGCCCCCACGGGGCAGCGGTTGATGCAGCCGCAGCATTTGTAGCATTTGGCCTTCTCCCAGACCGGGCGGCCGCTCGCCATGCGGATGGCCCCGGCGGGGCAGATGGAAGCGCACTTCCCGCAGCCGATGCAGCCCGGGTCCGCGTGAAACTTCTTCGTGCTCATGCAGAGGTGATAAGCCGCCAGGCCCGTCTTTCCCGCCGCGGCACTGCCGGTGATCCGGTTGGGCTCGCGCCGGTGGATGGCGGCGCGGATGGATTGGAGTTTCTCCGTCGCCTGGTCCAGCTGTTTGGCCAGGTTGTCCGGGGTGTCGATGTCATAAAACAGCAGCGCACCGTCCGGCACCACCAGCGCGTCCACCCGCCGGAGCTCCAGACCCCGCTTTTTCAGTTCGCTTTTCAGAAATCCGCCTGCCGGGCCGATGTTGGCGCCGCAGGGGATGACCGCGTAGACAAAGGCGGCGTTTTCCACCGTCAGCCGGCGCACGAACTCCAGCACCGGGTCGCTGACCGTGTAGAAATACACGGGAAACACGAAGCCCAGGGCCTCGCCTTCCGCCAGGGTGTAGTGTAGCTTCCCTTCCCGCAGGGCGTCGATCATGGAGATCACCTGCTCGCCCTCCCGGGCCAGCGCCCGAGCGGCATAGAGGGAGTTGCCCGTACCGGTAAAATAAAAAATCATGATAGTTCTCCTGAATGGTTATCCTTTGGCCTGCCGAATGGAGAGGCTGATGCGCTTTTTCTTCTCGTCCACGCCCAGCACCACGACCTCCACCACGTCGCCCACGCTGAGCACCTCCGAGGGATGGCGCAGGAAACGGTCGGCGATCTCGGAGATATGCACCAGGCCGTCCTGATGGACGCCGATGTCCACGAAGGCGCCGAAGTCAATGACGTTGCGCACCGTGCCCGTGAGGCGCATGCCGGGCTTCAGGTCCGAGGCCTGCATCACATCCGTGCGCAGAATGGGCTTCGGCAGACTGTCGCGCACGTCCCTGCCGGGCTTTTTCAGCTCCTTCACCACGTCCTGCAGCGTGGGCACGCCCACGCCCAACTCCTGGGCCAGACGTTCTTCGCCGTAGGCCGTGACCTTCTGGTCCAGCTCCGTGATGCGCCCGCCGGAGACGTCCTCCATGGTGTAGCCCACGCAGCGGAGCAGTCCCTCGGCTGCCGCATAGGACTCCGGGTGGACGGCGGTGTTGTCCAGTACGTTCCTGCTCTCCGGCACCCGGAGGAAGCCCGCGCACTGCTCATAGGCCTTGGGCCCCAGCTTCGGCACCTTGAGGATTTGCTTGCGGGCGGTGAAGGCACCGTTTTCCTCCCGGTAGGCCACGATGTTCTTGGCCGTGGCTGCCGTGAGGCCGGCCACCCGCCGCAGCAGAGAGGGCGACGCGGTGTTCACATCCACGCCCACCGCGTTGACGCAGTCCTCCACCACCGCATCCAGAGCCTGCTCCAGCCGCTTGGGCGGCATATCGTGCTGATACTGGCCCACGCCGATGGCCTTGGGCTCGATCTTCACCAGCTCCGCCAGCGGGTCCTGGAGCCGCCGGGCGATGGAGATGGCAGAGCGCAGGTTCACATCGTACTGGGGAAATTCCTCCGCGCCCAGCGGGCTGGCGGAATAGACCGAGGCTCCGGCCTCGGAGACGATCATATAACTCAGATGGGCGCCCCGGGCGTTCTCCTGCTGGATTAACTCCGCCGCCATCTGCTCGGTCTCCCGGCTGGCGGTGCCGTTGCCGATGGCAATGTGCTCCACGTGGTACCGCCGCACCAGCCCGGAGAGCAGGGTGATGGCCTCCTGCTTTTTCCGCTCGCTGAAGGTGGGATAGACCACCGCCGTGTCCAGCACCCGGCCGGTACCGTCCACCACGGCCACCTTGCAGCCCATGCGGTAGCCGGGGTCCAGACCCATGGTGACCTTGCCCTTCACCGGCGGCTGCATCAAAAGCGGCCGCAGATTCAGCGCAAACTGCCCGATGGCGCCCTCCGAAGCGGTGTCCGTCAGCTCCGAGCGCACCTCCCGCTCCAGGGAGGGGAACAGCAGGCGGTCGTAGGCGTCCTCGGCGGCGCTGCGGACAAACTGCATGGCCTTTGTTCCGGGCTGCACCACTGCACGGCAGAGGGTCTGCACGCCCCGGTCGTGGTCCAGCGCCACATGCACCCGCAGGAGCTTTTCCTTCTCCCCGCGATTGATGGCGAGAATCTGGTGGCCCTGGAGGCGGCTCAGCCGCTGGGCAAAATCATAATACAGGCGATAGACGCTGTCCTCCTCGGTGGCGGCCTCGCTGCGGAGCTCGCCCTCCCGGTCCAGCAGCTCCCGGAGCCGCTTGCGCAGGGCAGCGTCGTCGCTGATCTTCTCGGCGATGATGTCGCTGGCCCCGGCCAGGGCGTCCTCGGCGGACTCCACGCCCTTTTCCGGGTCGATGTATGCCTGCGCCGCCTCCAGCGGGTCGGGGCAGTCCCGTTCCTGCCGGAACAGCAGCTCCGCCAGGGGCTCCAGCCCCTTTTCCTTTGCCGCGGTGGCCCGGGTGCGGCGCTTCTGCTTGTAGGGGCGATAGAGGTCCTCCAGCTCCGCCAGGGTGGCGGCCTTGTCCAGGGCCGCAGCCAGCTCCGGGGTCAGCTTTCCCTGCTCATCGATGGCGGCGCGGATGGTCTCCCGCCGCTCCTGCAGCCCCCGCAGGTACTGGAGTCTGGTCTCCAGCGTGCGCAGCAGGGTATCGTCCATGGCGCCGTGCTGCTCCTTGCGGTAGCGGGCGATGAAGGGGATGGTGTTGCCCTCGTCCAGCAGGCGGATGACGTTTTCCACCTCCTGGGGCTTGCGGCCCAGCTCGGAGGCAAGAATTTGGATCATATCGTTCATAGGTGCTCCTTTCCAGTCGTACCTTTGATTGTATCATAAACGGAGCGAAAATACGAGGATTGTTTTCGCTGTTCTGAAATCGGCTGTTTCGGCCGCTCCCGCGGCTCCGATGCAAAGAACCTCCCCTGAAATTGAACCGCCCCAGATTGTGCTGTCCGCACAATCTGGGGCGGTTCACGGTCGGGTGCGCCGTATTTCGTTTTGGATCAGGCTTTCACCAGCTCCGGAGCCTCAGGGGCTTCCGCCTTCTCCTCCGGCGTGAACTTGCTGCGCAGGGTCTCGATGGTCTGCTTCACGGCGTATTTCGGCAGCTCGCCCAGGAGCTTGCGGGTGGTGTCGCTGGAGAGCTTCATCCGCTTCAGCACCGGCTCCAGACCGCTGAGTCCCCCTGCCGCCAGATCGTCCAGACTGTCCGCGCCGCCGGCGGCCAGTGCCTCGAAGAGGTCCTCCACCAGGGTGGCCCGGTCGGCCTGCTCCACATTGCCGATCCAGCCGTCCACCGCGGCGTTGAGCCAGCGGCTGGTGGGGTCGTTTTCCTCGGCGGCGGCCAGCTTGCCGTGGTCGATGCCCCAGGTGATCAGGCTGTGCTGCTGGAAGCCGGAGGCCGAGGACTGCACGATCCGCGTGTCGTCCAGCTCCGCCGCGAAGAGCTTGCCCACCACGGAGAACACCGGCAGGATGTGGGTGGCCTTTTCGTTGACCCGGGCCATGCCGCTCATGTCCGCCACCTCCGGGCAGAGACCGGGGCCGTCCAGGATGTAGACATGCTCCACGGCGTCCCACTTCTGGTCCCGGAGATTCGCCGCGGCGAAAAGGGCTTCGTTTCCGCCCTTGGAGTGGCCGATGAGGAAGTTGCGCCGCCCCGGCTCCACGAAAGCGTTGGCGTAAGCCTGAGCCTGGGTCTGGGCCCGGGTGCGGGTGAAGCTGATCATGAAGTCCTCCTCCCACCCGGCCAGGGACTGATCCGTGCCGCGATAGACCAGGAAATTCAAATCCGTATCGTCCCGGAAGCAGACGGCGGCAAACTGCACCGGCGGGTCGTTGAGCAGCACATCCACATAGTGGGACAGCTCCAGTCTGCCGAAGCGCTCCGACTCCGCGGCCAGGCGCAGAAAGCCCACGTAATCCTGGCCTTTTGGGTTCACCATCACCCGCACCTGATCGGACTCGATCAGCTGCAGGCACTCCCGCAGGGTGTGCGTCTCGTCCTCCTGCTGAAACAGAGGCGTCAGGTCAAAATAGCTCAGCACGCCCAGCACCAGGGCGTCCGCCTCCCGCAGACCGGTGGCCGCAATCGGAAAATCTCCCATCCACTTCAAATAGTCAAACAAGGTCTCCATGCCGGTTGCTCCTTTCGTTTTTTTCTATTATAAAATGCGCCGGCATCCGCGTCAAGCAGCCGCCGCTTGCATCTCGGGCGAAAGGCTGGTAAAATCAGACTATCCGTATCCGGGAGATGATACCATGGACCAACAGAGAATCCAGAAACGCAATCTGATCATGTTCCCCCTGGGCACCGTGGGGCGCGACATGGTCTACAACCTTGTGACCAGCTATCTGCTGACGTTCGTGCTGTTCACGCGCAATCTCAACGCGGGACAGCTTTCCGCCATCACGGCGATCATGGTGGCGGCACGGGTATTCGACGCGCTGAACGACCCCGTCATGGGCAACATCATCGAGCGAACCCGCACCCGCTGGGGCAAGTTTAAGCCTTGGCTGGTCATCGGCATCCTCACCACCTCGCTGGTGGTCTACGCCACGTTCAATGTCAGGCTCCAGGGCTGGAAGTTCGTGTGGTTCTTCGGCGCCATGTACTTCCTCTACAGCATCACCTACACCATGCACGACATTGCCTATTGGGGCATGGTACCGGCCCTGAGCTCCGACGCCAACACCCGCAACCAGCTCACCAGCCGCGCCACGCTCTTTGCGGGCATCGGCGGGGTCCTGGCGGCGGCCCTGATCCCGAACTTCACCGCCGGCGACCACGCCCTGGGCGGCAACGCCGTGACGGCCTACGGTCTCGTGGCGCTGGCAATCGCGATCATTGCGCCGATCTTCCTCGCCTTCACGGTATTCGGCGTGACGGAACAGCGGGACTATCACGACGAACCGGCGCCGCCGGTGAGCTTCAAGAAGATCATCGGCACCATCACCGGCAACGACCAGCTGCTGTGGATTTCGCTGATCTTCCTGCTGCAGCAGATCGGAAACGGCATCGTCATGTCCGGCATCGGGCAGACCTACATCTATGTGGAGTTCGGCTACAAGGGCATTTTCTTCACCGCGTTCCAGATGCTCGGCATGTTCGTGACGGCGTTTCTGATGATCTTCTATCCCATGATCTCGCGGCACATGAACCGCAAGAAGCTCATGGACATCCTGATGATCGTGGGCGTCACAGGCTACGAGATCATGCTGCTGCCCGGACTGCTGATGCCAAGCAGCGCCGGGATGCCGAAGTTCCTGCTCATCACCCTCGGCTATATGCTGGCAAACTTCGGGCAGTACGGCTTTTACCTGATCATGATGATCTCCATCATGAACACCGTGGAATACAACGAGCTGCAGCACGGCACCCGGGACGAGGGCATCGTGTCCTCCCTGCGGCCCTTCCTCACGAAGCTGGCCTCCGCCCTCACCGTGGCCATCGCAAACATCACCTACATCGTCTTTCATATCCTGGAGTATACCAACGGCATCGCGGGCTATGAGCAGATGGCAAACCAGGGCGCCATGACCTCGGAGGAGAAGGCCGACGCCATCACGGCGCTCCTGCAGGGCGTGCAGAACAGCCAGTCCGT
>CAMHRJ010000033.1 GCA_946187475.1 uncultured Clostridia bacterium
AAACTCTGCGAGGCCTTTATATTTGACGGCAGAAAGCTGCCGTTGTTCCCTTACCGCTCGGGGAGCGTCTCCGGCTCGGGGTACTCGACGCCGAAGGTCTCGACCGTGACGGTCTTCATGCGCTGATCCGCCTTGGGCTTGTCGTTCATCATGTTGCGCGGGGCGCGGGCGATCTGGTCGACCACCTCGATGCCCTCAATGACCTTGCCGAAGGCGGCGTACTGGCGGTCCAGATGGGGCGCGTCCTGATGCATGATGAAGAACTGGCTGCCGGCGGTGTCGGGGATCATGGTGCGGGCCATGGAGAGCACGCCGCGGGTGTGCTTCAGATCGTTCTTGAAGCCGTTGTCGCTGAACTCGCCGCGGATGCAGTAGCCGGGGCCGCCCATGCCGGTGCCCTGCGGGTCACCGCCCTGGATCATGAAACCGCGGATCACGCGGTGGAAGATCAGGCCGTCATAAAAGCCGGACTTCACCAGGCTGATGAAGTTGTTCACGGTGTTGGGGGCAATTTCGGGATACAGCTCCGCCTTGATGACGCCGCCGTTTTCCATTTCGATGGTGACAATGGGATTGCTCATAATTTCGATTCCTTTCTGTCGTATATTTTAATTATATCCTCTGTTTTCTTGGCTCCCTCGGCGAGGGAGCTGTCAGCGAAGCTGACTGAGGGAGCGAGTGTTGGACATGGTTTGCATGGCATGCAGTGCATACAGTCGATAAGGCTCTCTCCCTCAGTCGCGGCTGATGCCGCGCCAGCTCCCTCTCAGAGGGAGCCGAGATGGCTGCGACTGTATATTTCATTTCATTAATACTTCTCTTTCATGACCCGGTCCATATCCCGCCGGGCGGACTTTTCGGCCGCGGCCTCCCGCTTGTCATAGAGCTTTTTGCCCTTGCAGAGACCGACCTCCGCCTTCACGCGGCCGTCCTTGAAATAGAGACTCAGGGGCACCAGCGTCAGTCCGTCCTGCATGACCCGGGCCTGGAGCTTCACGATCTCACGCTTGTGCATCAGCAGCCGTTTGGGCCGATCGGGGTCCTTATTATAATAGCTGCCGTGGGTGTAAGGGCTGATGTGGATGCCGTGGGCGAAGAGCTCACCGTTTTTCACGGTGCAGAAGCTGTCCTTCAGATTCACGGTGCCGGCGCGGATGCTCTTGACCTCCGTGCCGAACAGCTCGATGCCGGCCTCATACCGCTCCAGCACGAAATAGTCGTGCAGCGCTTTGCGGTTCTGAGCCGCCTGCTTCGTGCCTTTTTCTCTCGGCATGAGTGGGCCTCCTTTCTCAGTAGTGGGTAATTATTTTACCACACTTTTGGGTAGAAGAAAAGAGATTTCAGCAAAAATACTTTTGCAGCAGCGCTACCGCGTTCTCCCGGGCGATCAGATCGCCCTGCTCCGCCAGATGTGCGGCCAGCTCCGGCGTGCAGGGGAGGGGTTCTCCGAATTCATATACTGCGTTGGGCAGGGCGGATTCCGCCAGATAGAGCAGCAGCTCATAGCCGCCGCAGATGTACACCGCGTCCGCGTCCGTCTCCGGCGGCAGATACGCGATGGCCGCCGCCAGATCGGCAAACAGCGAAAACCGAAACCGGCAGGGACAGGGCGACACCGGCCGGGCGATGAGCAGCAGCTCATCCTCCGCCGGGAAGAGAGAAATCTCCATCCGCGCCCAGGGCGGCTGCCCGCTGTCTGCCAGCGCCCGGGCCACGGCCTCTCGCGCCTCCTCCTGGGTCATGCTCCGCCGCCCGCCCAGCTCCGCGCGGCTGATGCGCAGACTGACGGCCTGGGTTGTCACGGTCTCAATCACCATATCCTGCCCCTCCAATTCTGACTCCTATTATAAATCACATGGCTGCCGAAGCGCCACTCAAAATATATGGCAATCCTGCCTGAAATATGGTAAGATACCCGCAGGAGTTGATTTGCATGAAGCTGGAAGAGAAAACCATCAAGTCCATATCCTGCTACCACGGGATCATCGTGAACACCCGGCTGGACCAGGCCCAGCTGCCGGACGGCAGCTACGCCCTGCGCGAGGTGGTGGAGCATCCCGGCGGCGTGGCGATTCTGCCGCTGGAGGACGACGGCACGGTCTGGTGCGTGCGCCAGTTCCGCTATCCCTTCTCGGAGCTGCTTTTGGAGATTCCGGCAGGGAAGCTGGAGCCCGGGGAGGACCCGGAGCCTGCCGCCCGGCGGGAACTCTCGGAGGAGACGGGCCTCACGGCGGGAAGGCTCCAGTATCTGGGCAAGCAGTATGCCTCCCCCGGGTACTGCGGCGAGGTGCTCCACGTCTATCTGGCCCGGGACCTGCAGCAGGGCGAAGCCCATCTGGACACTGGAGAGTTTTTGAACGTGGAGAAGCATCCTCTGTCCGAGCTGGTGGACCTGGCCCTCGCGGGGCAGCTTCCGGACGTGAAAACCGCCGTCGCGGTGCTGAAAACCCGGCTTTTACTGGACCGGGAGCGGGAAAGTTGATTGCCGGATGAGAAAAAACCTTGACATCTCGCGGCCTTATACGTTATAATATCAACCCGGTGCCGCCAAAAACGGCGGCCCGCCTATGTCCACCTCAGGCGCATCGCGCCTGTTGCTGAGTATCCTATTTTTCAGAAAGGAGTCCAGACGATGTTCCGTACCTACCAGCCCAAAAAGCGCCAGCGCAAGAAAGAGCACGGCTTCCGCAAGAGAATGGCTACCGCCAACGGCCGCAAGGTGCTCGCCCGCCGCAGAGCGAAGGGCAGAAAAAAGCTGAGCTACTGAGTCTCAGCAGTTTGCTGTGAGCATGGCTGCAACAAAATAACATCGTTTTTCGGGCGGGTTGATTCATCCGCCCTAAAAGCGTTTGTGTTGACAGTTTGAATCTGCATCATTAGGAGAGGCAAGTGGAATTTACCGAAACGCTCAAGAAAAACCATGAATTCCGGCGCCTGTATTCCAAGGGAAAGAGCGCGGCTGCGCCCACCATGGTGTGCTACTGCCGCAAGAATGGCCGGGCGGGCAACCGCATCGGCTTTACCGTTTCCAATAAGATCGGCAACGCCGTCACGCGCAACCGCATCCGCCGCCGCCTGCGGGAGATCTGCCGCCTGCACGAAGGGGAGCTGAAGCGCGGATATGATATCGTCATCGTGGCCCGCCACCGGGCCAGCGAGTCGGACTATCACCGGCTGGAACGGGAACTGATGAAGACCCTCGGAAGACTGTCGCTCCTGGAACCCGGGGAGGGAAGCCGTGATGAAAAAGATTCTCATCGCGCTGATTAAGTTCTATCGCAAGTATATCTCGCCGCTCTCACCGCCCACCTGCCGCTACAGTCCCACCTGCTCACAGTACGCGCTCCAGGCCATCGAGAAATACGGAGCGCTCAAGGGAGGCTGGCTTGCCATCAAGCGCATCTCCCGCTGTCACCCGTGGCACAAGGGCCACGATTATTACGACCCGGTACCCTAGGGTCGAACCACAGACAGGAGACATGAAACATGTCATTTAGTTCGATTTTCGGTTGGCCGCTGAAGGAGTTTTACCTTCTGACGGGCAACTACGGCATCGCAGTCATCCTGTTCGGTCTGCTGGTCAACCTCATCCTGCTGCCCTTCATGGCGAAGAGCAAGAAGAGCATGATGCGCATGACCCGTCTGAATCCGAAGATGCAGGCCCTGCAGGAGAAGTATGCCAAGGACCAGCAGCGTCTCCAGACCGAGACCATGAAGCTCTATAAGGAAGAGGGCGTCAGCCCCATGTCCGGCTGCCTCTGGACGCTGATTCCGTTCCCCATCCTGATCGCGCTGTATTCGGTCATCCGCCAGCCCCTGACCAAGATGATGGTCCTGGGCGAAGAGGCCGTCACCAGCCTGACCGAGTGGGTCACCGCCAACGCGGGCTTCGTTGCCGCCGAATCCGGCCGCAGCGCCGCCTATCAGGAGATTCAGATCGCCGATCTGATCCACGAAAACTGGAGCGCCGTCACCTCCGCCCTGGGCGACTTCGGCGGCAAGCTCATTGACCTGAACTACCACTTCCTGGGCCTGAATCTGGGCGAGCAGCCCACCTTCCAGCTCTGGAGAACCGACTGGAGCGACGCCTCCGTGTGGCTCCCCGCCGTGGGCCTGTTCCTGATCCCCGTGATCTCCGCCGGCATGAGCTGGGTGAGCATGATCATCAGCCAGAAGACGAATCCCCAGCCGGCCACTGCCGCCAACAACAGCACCAACAAGACCATGATGATCTTCATGCCGCTGATGTCCCTGTGGATCTGCTTCAGCATGCCGGCGGCTCTGGGTGTGTACTGGATTGTAAACAGTGTCTTCGGCATCCTGCGTGACGTGGGCCTGACCAAGTACTTCACCAAGACTCTGGACCTGGAGGACGCGGAGCGCGAGCAGAAGGCCGAAGTGCGCAGAGCACGGGAGCTGGAGGAAGAGCGCGCCCGCCAGAAGGAGGAGACCGAGCGCCGCCGCGAAGCCGGCGAAAGCACGGTCAACCGCAACACCAGCAAGAAAAAGCTGCAGGCCAGCCAGAAGCAGCAGAACGACGAGCGCAAGGCCGAGGCCGCCCGCGAGGAGCGCGCCGCCCGCCGCGCCAGACTGGGCATCCCGGAAAACGAGACTCCACCCGCCCAGGTTGGCCACCGCCGCTATGCCCGCGGCCGCGCCTATGACCCCGACCGCTACGGCGCGCAGTTCGCGCCCAAGGCTCCGTCGGAGGCGTCCGATGAGATCACCGAAGTAACAGGAGAATAAACTATGCTGAAAACATTGGAAAAGACCGCGAAGACCGAGGAAGAGGCCGTCGCCGCCGCCCTGGCAGAGCTGGGGATGGACCGGGATGACGTCTCGGTCGAGATCGTGGAGCGCTCCAAGTCCGGCTTTCTGGGCATTGGCGCGCAGGACGCGACCATTCGCGTCAGCTATGAGGTGCCCGACGATCCCTACGCCGGCATCCGTTCCTTCCTGGGCGGTCTGCTGGAGCACATGGGCATTTCTGCCGAGATGGAGATCACGCCCCGTGACAACGGCGGCGTGCAGGTCATTCTCTCCGGCGACAAGATGGGCGATGTGATTGGCCGTCACGGTGAGACCCTGGATGCCATCCAGCACCTGACCAGCTACGCCGTGAACCACGGCAGCGACAAGCGCCTGAACATCAGCATCGACACCGAGGGCTATCGCGCCCGTCAGGAAGAGCGGCTGGTGCGCATGGCCCAGAAGATGGCGGCCCGCGTGCTGAAGTATAAGCGCGAGATGCGCATGGAGCCCATGAACTCCTACGAGCGTCACGTGGTGCACACCGCGCTGCAGGACGTGGAGGGCGTCTCCACCACCTCTGTGGGCGTGGAGCCCTACCGCCGCGTCGTGGTGCTCTATGAGCGCCCGGAGAAGCCCCAGACCAACAAACCCGTCAGCCGCGAGTGGAGCTGATTTCAAATCAAGGAGGAACACAGCATGTCTGTAGAAGAGATTTTTGAGACCGTGAGAGCGATCCTCGCCGAGCAGCTGGAGCTGGACCCGGCCGAGATCAACATGGATACCAACATCATTGACGATCTGGACGCCGACTCCCTCGACTTCGTCGAGATGGTCACCAGCATCGAGGATGAGTACAACATCGTCATCACCGACGAGAGCGTCGGCGATTTCAAGACCATCCGCCAGGTGGTTGAGTATCTCAAAGAAAAGATCTAAACCAACCCAATCAAAAGAACCGATCTGTTTCAGATCGGTTCTTTTTTGTATATGCGGGATTCCGTGACCACCGCGTCCAGCGTCTGGTCGTATCGGTCGGTGCAGACCTCCGGCAGCTTCTGGGCCTCGAAGGCCGCGGCGATCACCGCCGCGTGCTCGCATCGGGGCAGATAGCGGTCATAGTACCCCGCGCCCATGCCGATTCGGCGGCACGCGGCGTCATAACCGGCGCAGGGGCAGATCACCAGATCAATCTCCTCCGGCGGTACTGTTTCGGACTTCTCCGGAATCGGCTCCAGGATGCCGAAGGCCCCGGTGCGGAAGCTCGTGTCATCCAGCGGCAGCAGCGCCGTCATCTCCGTCTCGCTGACACAGCAGGGGAGACACACCCGCTTGCCGTCTTTTCCGGCCTGCCGGTGGAACGCCGAGAGATCGACCTCCGCGCCGAAGGCGTTGTAAGCCAAGATCGTCTTTGCGTTTGGATACCATTCCGATGCCAAAAGCTCACGGCAGATGGCGCTGGATTTCTCCACCCGCGCCGCTAAGGAAAGCGCCTTGCGGGCGTCCAGGCAGCTTCGCCGCTGCACCTGCTTGCAGATCTTGGGAAACAGCGTCCGCAGCTCGCCTGCCAGATACAGCGACCCGAAGGCCACCACGGTCTCGCCGGTCTCCAGCGCCCGCTTCAGACCGTCTGCCGCGTCGGCGCAGACGGTGGCCTCTCCGCCCTGACTGCGAATCTTCTCCGCCAGCGCCTCGGCGCTTAGGGCCCGGGGATTGTCCGGCGTCAGGCAGAAAAAGCGCTTTCCAAGAGGCAGAACCGCCTCCAGCATTTCGTCCGCGTCCTTGTCCGCCAGCACCCCCATGAGGAAGGTGACGGCCTCTCCCGGCAAATACCGCCTCACGCAGTCCGCCAGTGCCCGGGCGCACTGGCTGTTGTGTCCGCCGTCCAGCAGGAACAGCGGCGCATGATGCAGCACCTCGAATCGCGCGGGCCATTTCACTGCTGCGAGGCCGGTTCGGACTGCTTCGTCGGAAATCTCCCAGCCCCGTTGCCGCAGTATGGAGAGGGTCTCCAGCGCCACGGCGGCATTTTTCAGCTGGTGAGCGCCCAGCAGGGGAATGCGCAGGCCCTTCCAGTCCTGATAATCGAATTCCTGCCCGCTGAGACTGTCAGAGATGGGCCGGATGGCCCCGAAGTCCGCCCAGCGGAGGGGGACGTTGTTTTCTTCGCATACCGCCGCCACGGTGTCCATGGCCTCGGCGTCGCAGGGATAGGCCACGCAGCTGCAGCCGGTCTTGATGATCCCGGCCTTGGCGGAGGCGATCTCGTGATAGGTGGTTCCCAGATACTCCGTGTGCTCCAGCGCCAGATTCGTGATCACGGCTGCCTCCGGCGCGTCGATGGCGTTGGTGCTGTCCAGCGCGCCGCCGAGGCCCACCTCCAGCACCACGATGTCGCAGCCCGCCTCGGCAAAATAGACCATGGCGATGGCGGTGACCAGCTCAAACTGGCTGGGGTGGTCCTCCATCCGGTCTGCCTGGATGCGTACCCGCTCCGTGATCTCCGCCAGCGTCTCACCGGGGATGTTCTCGCCGTTTATCTGCATGCGCTCGCAGAAATCCTGGATGTAGGGACTGGTGTAAAGCCCCACGCGATAGCCTGCCGCGCCCAGCACGGCGCTGAGCATGGCGCAGGTGCTGCCCTTGCCGTTGCTGCCGGCCACATGGACGAATTTTAAATGACGCTGCGGATCACCCATTCGGTGCAGCAGTTCTCTGGTGCGGCCCAGACCCAGCCGGGTGGTGCTCCAAGTGTAATGCTCGATGTACTGGATGGCTTCCTGCGCCGTCATAGCTTCGCCCTCTTTTCCACGTCCTTCACGGCCTTGGCCAGCAGCGGAATCAGCACGATCTGCAGCGCCGACATGACGCCCGCCTGCACCAGCCGCCCCACGAGGGTGGGCAGGTAGGGGAGACCGTAGAGCACCTTCAGCCAGAAGGTGTTGAGCAACAGACTCAAAATGCCCTGCTGCAGCACCACCGCCAGCAGAATCCGCGGCATGGTCTGCTCCTGATAGAGCAGCGCGCCATAGAGCAGGCCCGTCAGGGCGGCCGTCACGGTGAACCCGGGGAAGAAGGGCCCCACCGGGAACAGGAACGCCCCCAGCACGTCGGCCAGGATGCTGATGATCATGGCCGGAACAGGCCCGAACAGCACTGCCGAGACCACCACCGGGATGAAATCCAGACTGAGCTTGATGCTCTCCGTGGGCCGGAGGGTGCCGAACCGGGCGATGATGACCTCCAGGGCCACCAGCAGGCTCATGACGGCCAGCATTTTGGTTGTGAAGATCGGTTTTTTCTGCATAAAAAAGGGCTCCTTTCGTAACCCTCGCCACGAAAGGAGCGCAGACTCTTTGGGTGGCAGCGGATGCGGACCGGCACCGCGCACCAAAGTGCTTCGTCTGCGGGCAACTTCCCATCCCGCAGCACTTAACGCGCTGGTCCTACTCTGTCAATGGTTTTTGCGCGCCGGAGTGAGGCTCCGCCGGCAAAATGGAATCGACGAGGTGATTATAGCCCCGTTGCGGGGAAAAAGCAATACTCAATTGTCAAATTTTGAGAGTTTCTTTCACGTCCTCTGCCACGGCGCGCAGCCGGGGCAGCGCCGCGTCCAGCAGGGGCCGCACCTGGGCGTCCAGCTGCCGGCCCTCCGGCAGAGCGCGGAGATTTACCAGCACGTTCAGATAGGCGCACTCCGCTGCCGCCGCAGCTGCATAAGCCGCGCAGCCCACGTCCGACTGCATGAGTCGGCTGCCGTAAGCATGCAGGGTCTCCAGCACCGGCGCCAGCTCCGCGCAGCACTGCAGAATCCCGATGGGGGCCAGAACCGCGCCCCGGGTGGCCTCCAGCAAAGCTGCCTCGGCGTTGGGGTCGTCCTTGGGCAGGGCGTAGGCCCGGGAGAGAGGCTCGAAGGCCTCTGCATCCGCGTCGATCAGCGCCAGCAGCCGTTCACGCAGTCCGTCGGCGGCCACGATGGCAGAGCGCACCGCGTCCTCGTGCGCTGCGTAGGCCTTTTTGCCCACGGTATAGTTCCCGGCCATACTGCCCAGGGCAACCGCCACGGCGCCGATCAGCGCAGCTGCGCCGCCGCCGCCGGGCACCGGCTCCTTCGCCGCCAGATGGCCCGTGAAATCCATTATACTTTGTTCCAGCCAGCCCATGGCCTCACCTCATTTGGCTTGATAGGTACATTATATGCGATTCGGCAGGGGATTTCAAGCGATCGGTTCGATGGCGGAAATATCGTAGGGAGATTCCTGATACACGAAGTAATTCAGCCAGTTGGAGAACAGCAGATTCGCGCTGGAGCGCCAGGTGTTTCTGGGCGGCTGGGTGGGGTCATCGTTGGGATAGTAGTTTTCCGGCACGTGGATGGGCTTTCCGGCGTTCAAATCCCGCAGATACTCCCGCTCCAGGGTGTCGGTGTCGTACTCCGAGTGGCCGGTGATGAAGATCTGCCGACCGCCGTCGGTGGAGACGGCGTAAACTCCGGCCCTGTCGCTCTCGGCCAGGATCTTCAGCTTCGGTTCCCGGACGATGCCCTCTCTGGGCGTGGCGGTGTGGCGGGAGTGGGGGACCCGGAACACGTCATCAAAACCGCGAAACAGGATGGAACCCTGGTGGGTGACCCGGTGGTCATAGACGCCGAAGAGCTTCTCCGGCAGTTGGATCTTGTTGATGCCGTAGTGGTAGTAAAGCCCCGCCTGGGCGCCCCAACAGATGTGCAGCGTGCTCTGGACATGGGACTTGCTCCACTCCATGATGCGGCACAGCTCCTCCCAGTAATCCGCCTCCTCGAAGGCCAGATTCTCGATGGGCGCGCCGGTGATGATGAGACCGTCGAAGTTCCGGTGCTTCACAGACTCGAAGGTGGTGTAGAAGGTGAGCATGTGCTCCTGAGAGGTGTTTTTCGATGTATGACTGTCAAAGGCCATCAGCTCCGCCTGCACCTGGATGGGAGTATTGCCCAGCAGACGAACCAGCTGGGTCTCCGTGGCGATCTTGGTGGGCATGAGATTCAGCACCAGGATGTGCAGCATCCGGATATCCTGAGTCTCGGCTCTGGCCGTGTGGTAGTAGAAGATGTTCTCCCGCTGGAGCGCCTTGGCTGCCGGCAGGTTGGGCGGGATGATGATGGGCATGATGTCTAAACTCCTTTCTGCAATAAAAAAACGGAGACCTCCGGGCGGAGGTCTCCGAGCAGGAACCAATTCAAAAAGATGGTTTAAGCCATTCGCTGGAGGGTCGCACCGGATTTTTCTGCACGCCGAAACATGCACATGCACATGGGCATGTACATCATGCTGTTCATCATAGCGCGGGCGTTCAGCATCAGCCGGGGACTCCTTTTCCAAAGAATGCCTTCCATCGGGAAGTGGCCTTATTATACGCACAAACGGTCGCAAAGTCAACCTCTGTGGGAGAAAAATGCGGAGATTCGCCGTCTTGAGATTGAAAAAAGATTGACAGACTCGGGAATTCAAGCTAAAGTATGAATCAGGAAAACACAACATGGAGGACATGATTATGGCACATAACATCAAACGCATCGGCGTACTCACCAGCGGCGGCGACGCCCCCGGCATGAACGCGGCGGTCCGCGCCGTGGTCCGCACCGCGCTGGGTCAGGGCATCCAGGTGGTGGGCATCCACCGTGGCTGGCAGGGCCTCATCACCGGCGACTTCGAGATGCTCGATTCCCACGACGTGAGCCACATCCTCAGCGAGGGCGGCACCATCCTGTACACCGCCCGCTGTGACGAGTTTATGCAGGAATCCGGCCAGCAGAAGGCTGTGGCCACCTGCCAGCTGCTGGGTCTGGACGCGGTGATCGCCATCGGCGGCGACGGCACCTTCCGCGGCGCGCTGGATTTGAGCCGCCACGGCATCCCGGTCATCGGCGTTCCCGCCACCATTGACAACGACCTGGGCTGCTCCAACTACACCATCGGCTTCGATACCGCCTGCAACACCGCGCTGCAGTGCATCGACAAGCTCCGCGACACCATGCAGTCCCACGAGCGCTGCTCCGTGGTGGAGGTTATGGGCCGCCACGCGGGCTTCCTGGCCCTGTATGTGGGCATTGCCGTGGGCGCCACGGCCGTGCTGGTGCCGGAGCGGGAGTATGACTTCGAGCGGGACGTGGCCGAGCCCATCCGCCGCTCCCGTCTGTCGGGCAACACCCACTTCATGGTGGTGGTGGCCGAGGGCGTGGGCAGCGCCTTTACCATCGGCGACGAGATCAAGAACAATCTGGGCATCGACCCCCGCGTGACCGTTCTGGGCCACATCCAGCGCGGCGGCACGCCCAGCGTCCGTGACCGTGAGATCGCTACCCGCATGGGCTACGCAGCCGTCATGGCCCTGGTGGACGGCGACACCAACACCGTCATCGGCACCCAGGGCGGCTTCCTGGTGCGCACGCCCATCGAGGAGGCGCTCCAGATGAAGAAGGGCCTGCAGATGGACCGCTACGAAGTCCTCGAGGCAGTCCAGCACAGCGACCCCGTCCGAGATAATTAAAGAAATTCGCTTGAAAAGCAAACTTTTCAAGCGAGAGGGATTTCATTCTATTTCGCGGCTCGGATGCCGCGAATGTAATCCAATCGATTTTCCGGCGACATGCGCGGCGGAAAATCTCCCTAAGGCGCGGCTGATGCCGCGCCCTCGCGCCGACCAACCGAGGTATAGCCGAGGGCGATGGAGCGCGAGTATCCTTTCGACTGTCAAAGAACACGGTTCTTTGACAGTCTTAAAACCGCCCCTTCCAATCGGAAGGGGCGGTTTTGCGCTTCAACATCAATCCTGCTGGTGGTCGCGGACATAGCGCTTCAGCGCCAGGAAGGTGGTGTCGCTGATGTCGTGCTCGATCTTGCAGGCGTCGTCCTCGGCGGTCTCCTCGTCCACGCCGATGGAGACCAGCAGCTGGGTCAGAACCTGGTGCCGCTCGTAGATCTTCTCGGCCACCTCGCGTCCGGCCTCGGTGAGAATCAGAAAGCCGTCGGAGTTCACGGTCAGGTATTCGCCCTGCTTCAGCAGACTCACGGCCCGGCTGACGCTGGGCTTGGAAAAGTGCATATAATCCGCCACGTCGACGCTGCGTACATAGCGCTGGCGCTGGGACAAAATCAGGATGGTTTCCAGATACATTTCGCCGGATTCTTGCAGATGCATAGTAAATCCTCCCATGGAGGCGGGAACCGCCGTATTCTCTGTTCCCAAAGTACCACAGAACCGCCAATTTTGCAAGCCTCCGGTGGTGAAAATCCGTCTTTTGGGCGGTTGGATCGGAAATGGAAGTTTCTGCTTGACAGCCGGGGCTGGTTTTATTATAATACGATATTAGCGATAGCTAACCACAGAAAGCATAGAGTAAGAGAGAAGGATTCCCATGCAGCTTCAGCTGATGAACATTCATAAATACTTTGGCGAGGGAGACCACCGTACCAAGGCGCTGAAGGGCGTCTCCTGCACCATCGCTCCGGGCAGCATCACGGTGCTGCTGGGTCCCTCCGGTTCCGGCAAGAGCACCCTTTTGAACATCGTGGGCGGCATCGAGACCGCGGACGTGGGGGAGATCCTCATCGGCGGCGAGGCCATGGGCGCCATGACGGAGCAGGAGCTGACCCGCTACCGCCGGAAGCATCTGGGCTATGTGTTCCAGAGCTACCACCTGATTCCGAACCTCACCGTCCGGGAGAACATCGAGACGGGGGCATATCTCTCCGACCATCCCCTGGACGTGGACGAGCTCATGAAGATCCTGGGCCTCTGGGACCACCGGGACAAGCTGCCGAACCAGCTCTCCGGCGGCCAGCAGCAGCGCACCTCCATCGGCCGCGCCATCGTAAAGACCCCGGACATTCTCCTCTGCGACGAGCCCACGGGCGCCCTGGACTACGCCACGGGCAAGGAGATCC